>JAAZDL010000132.1 GCA_012512795.1 Mycoplasmatota bacterium | reverse complement strand
ATGGTGTTCTCGGCACGATTCGAACGTGTGACCGACGCCTTAGAAGGGCGTTGCTCTATCCAGCTGAGCTACGAGAACATTTAAAATTACTAATAAATTATACAACATAATTAATGTTTTTTCAAGTATTTATATCATTTTATTAATAATTTATTATAATCTATAAAAAAAGTTAAGTATTTTACTTAACTATAATAACTAATTGTTTTTTCTATTATTCTTTTAACATCTCGTTCATTAAAAGGTTTTGATAATAAATCTATAATTGGATATTTAAATGCACGCTCAACAGATTCTTTATCATCATTACCAGTAATTATAGAAACTGGTATTTTATAAAATAAGTTGTTAGCTTTAAAATATTCTAATACTTCAAACCCATTAACATTAGGCATATTAAGATCAAGAAGGCAACATTTAATTTTATTTGCATCCTCAGAATTTAAATATTCTATTGCTTTAGAACCATCTTCTGCAATATAAACATTATACTTTTCATGAAATATTGTCTTAATAAAATTAGCTACAAGATTAGAATCATCAACTACTAATATAGTTTCATCTTTAGGGATAGAAACCATATCTTCAATAATATTTTCTTTTACTTCCCTTCCTAAATATTGCTTTGATAAATTAATTATTCTATTTGCTTCATTTATAAGTGCATTATAATTATCATAAATATACATTAAATCATTTGCTTTACTTTTTAATTCAAGTTCATAAGATAAATCAGCTAAAGCAACAAATCCAAGATATCTTGAATCAGATTTAAGAGAATGTACTTCTATAGCAAAATTAGGCATATCAGCAGTTTCTTTAAATTGTTTTAAATTTTTCAATTTAGTTTCTACAGCTTCTAAAAAATCACCAAGAGTTGCATCATACATTTCCATATCACCAAATAATTCTAAGCTCTTTTCAACATTAACACCATTTTGTGTAAGTATTGTAACATCTTTCATTATATCACCTATTTCTACTATTAAAATTATAACATATATTTTTATTTATTCAAATATATTTTGATTACCCTATCAAGTTCTGGTTTTTCAATTGGCTTACTTAAATAATCATCAAAGCCATCATTGATATATTTTTCTCTCATACCAGTAATAGCATTTGCGGTAAGAACAACTACAGGCATGTTAAATCCCTCAATAAGTTCTAATTTTTTTAAAGTCTCTACCCCTGTCATCTTAGGCATCATATCATCTAAAAGTATTAAATCGTATTTAGAACCTGATGTTATTTTATCAATACACTCTTGCCCTGACATAGCAGATTCTATATTTACATTATATATTTTAAGTAATCTCTCAGCAACTTTGATATTCAAAGCATTATCATCAACTATAAATATTTTTTTATCGCTAAAATCAGTTTTGCTTTTGGATACTGTTTCTATACTATTTTTAATTTTGTTAATTTTATCATCACAAACTATTTTTTGATCAATAGAAACTGTAAACTTACTACCTTTTCCAATAATACTTTGAACTATTATTTTCCCATTCATAAGTTCAACTAATCTTTTTGTAATAGCAAGTCCTAAACCAGTACCTTCAGCAGTTGTTTCTTTTTCTACACCTAGTCTTTCAAATTTAGTAAATAATTTATCAATATTTTCTTTTTTAATTCCAATACCACTATCTTCAACAGACATAATTAATCTAATCATATCATTATTTACAACGGAATTAATTTTAAAATCTATATATCCTTCTTTAGTATATTTAACTGAGTTAGTTAACAAATTAATCATTATTTGTTTTATCCTAGAAGCATCTCCGTATAAATATTCAGGTATACTCTCGTCATAGAAATATCTAAAATCTATAGCTTTATCGGCCATTCTAGCTTTTATTAATACTACTAATTCATCAAATAATTTTTTAAAACTATATTCCATATTAATTATTTCTAACTTATTAGCCTCTATCTTAGAAATATCTAATATACCATTTACTAGTTCAAGTAAACTATCACTTGCTGAAACTATATTTTTAACATCCTCTGTAGCCTGATTAGACAAGTTTTCTTCAAGAAGACCATTACTAAAACCAACTATTGCATTTAATGGTGTTCTAATTTCATGTGACATATTACTTAAAAAATCAGTTTTAGCATTATTAGCTTTTTCAGCAGCATCTTTAGCATCATTTAACTGATGTATTAACTTCAAATCTGGATTTTCAATAGTGTGATACATCATAACTGTAACTAAAGATATAGTTCCATTAATCAAAAGTAATTCTGGATTTATATTTCTTACGATTAATGTAATAATTATACATATAATAAAGACAAAAACAGGCAAATATTTTTTTATTTTTAATGATTTGTAATTCATTAAACTAAAAATAAGCCAAGCAATAACCATACAAATTATTGTCAAATTTAGCAAATCAATCGCTAATCCATAAGAATATACAACTTCACCAGAACTATAAAACTCTAAAGGAAAAACAATTATAAGAATTACAAGAATTACAATTAAATACACGAAAGGTTTAACAAGTTTTTGATATTTTTTTTGTTGGATTTCAGTTTTCTTTGCATTTTCAAGAAAAGATACAGAATAAATATAGTGAGTGAATAATGAAGACCATATCAAAATACTAATCAAAAAACCTTTGTTTACTAATTCAGATACTAAATTTAAAATATGATAATTGCTAACAAGAATTATACTCAAAAACTCAAAAAACAAAGATATTATACTTAGAAAAATCATATAACCATATATTTTTGTTTCAGTAGATTCTACTCTTTGCTTTGAAAAATAACTATAAGTTATTATTAAAATATAAACTAAACTACACGCAATTATTGCTAAACCAATATACATAAACAACCTCTATATTATTTCTATAAATAATTATATCACTTTTTTTAGAAAAATAAAGTTTTATTAAAAAAAGTAACATGTTAAATGTTACTTTTTAATCAATCTTAAAGAAACTCCATTTTCTTTTTCATTTTTATTTTCATTTTCTTCATCCACAAGTGCAATAACATTGATTTTTCCTATAGGTGTTAACGGGAAATCTTCTCTTATTTTAAAGTCTGTAGGAACTGCATACTCAGCAAGCTCAGCTTTGCACATGTTAGAAATTTCTTCTAAAACTTTTTTTTCTTGATTAACAAACTCTTTTTTTAACTTAATATGAACTTTCGGCTTTTTTCCTTGAGGATAATCAGAGTCTTTAATCCCAACAACTTTACAATTTTCAACAGCTTTATGAGAATTTACTATTTCTTCAATTTTGCTTGGAAATATTTTAAATCCGTCATGTCTAATTATCATATTTTTAATTCTATCTGTAATCCATAGAAAACCATCTTCATCTATATATCCATAATCACCAGTATGAACCCATACTTTTCCGTCCTTATGAGTTTGTAAAACAGCATCATTTTCTTTTTGGTTTTTATAATAACCGAGCATTTTTGTAGGACTCTCTAAACAAACTTGTCCTATCTCATTGTAATCTAATTCATTATTTGATTCATCAAATATACCAGCAGTAGCCCCCGGAAGAGGAAAACCAGCACTTCCATATTTGAAATTTTCTTTAACACATACACTAAAAACCGAGTTCACTTCTGTCATTGCATAGCCAGGACTAACTCCATTTTTAGCACCTCTACTTATTAAAAAATCAGATGCTTTTTTATGATTTTGTGAGCTTATTCCATCTCCACCCACAGCTGCAGTTATATTATATGACATATCTTCTTTTTGTAGTTTTTTACTATCTCCTAGTTTAGTTAAATGGTTAGGAACTCCAGCAAAATGATTAGGCTTGTATTTATAAACCAGTTTGTCAAATTTTTTCGGATTAAACATAGGAATTAGATCAACTTTCATCCCCATTACAAACGGCATATGAAACATATCGGAACCATAAGCTATGAAAGGTGGCATCATATTCATAAATCTATGTTTAGCTTGTAAATCGATTCCAGAATATTTATACTGCCATGCCATTGCATTATATCCATCATGAGATAACAAAACACCTTTTGGAATTCCGGTAGTACCACCTGTGTGTACTATAGTTAAAGGTAAATTTTCTTTATACGAAAAATCATACGAATCATTAATAACATTTCCTTTGATTTTCATATATTCTTCAAAACTATAATGATTTTTGTCGTTGTATTTAAGTTTAGTCAAAATATCAGTTAAAAGACTTACCAAAACTTGACTAAAAGGTAATTTGTTTGCAGAATCTCTCAATGAAACATTTATTATTTCTTTTATATTAGAATCAGCACATATTGTTTTCAATTTATCATTAAACAAATTTAATAACATTAGTTTGTCTGAGTCAGCCTCTTTAATGTAATCCAAAATACCATTATAACTAGTTCTTGGATCAATCATATTTGATATAGCATGAAGCTCTCCTAACGCATAAAATAAATAAATTAATTCAGGCGTATTTAAAGAAGCGACAGAAACTATTTCCCCGGGATTAACCTTTGTCTTTAATGTGTCGATAGTTTCATCTACCTTATCAAATAACTCACCATAACAAATTTCCTTTTCTCCATAACATATTGCAATATTGTCTTTCCTATTTTTGTTTTCTTCTCTAACTAAATTAAAAGCAGTTGTTTTTGGAAAATCAATATTTTTTGCTTCTTCAGTATAAAACTTTTTCCATTTTTTTTCTTCAGAAGGCTTTAACTTATTCTCTTTTTCACTATTAGATATTACAGTAGTATAATTTGTATCATACAATATTTCCATAAAATCCTCCCCACATATGCCTGAAATTTTAGCATTACACATATATATTCTCAATATAATATTTGATTTATTGTATCATTTATGATACAATTGATATATGAAAAAGATGTTTGATTATGTAAATTATATTGAAACTGATAGAAATCCTGAGGAATTAGAAAAAGAATTTATAAGAGAATTTGTCTCTTTTAGAAAAGAAAATAACTTAACTCAAGATCTTTTGGGTTTATATTCTAATGTTAATAGGACTAAAATAGCTAGAATCGAAAGCGGAATGCACTCTCCGACTATAAAGGGATTACTTGAAGTATTAGGGCCTATAGGATATACAATAAAAATCGAAAAAGTAAATAAAAAAATGTGATTATTAAATCACATTTTTAGATGTTACTACAAATATATTTAAAAAATTTTTTTTTTGATTTTAACAAACTAAAAATTAATAATTGATTTATTATTTGATAAAAATTCTTCATCACTAAAAGGAAACCTCATATCTAAATATTCTTTATTATATTTATCAAACATACTTCTTGCTATTTCCTTATCTTTTTTGTTCATCGAAACATCTCCCCCAATAAGAAAATATCCTATGTTATATATATAATACGGTTCCCCATTATCATATAAAATATTATTAAATTCATTATAAAAATGAATATTTTGAACATAATATTTAAATAAAATATTTTTATCTTTAATTTGATTTAAATCTTTAACTTGATCTATATTGACAGTTATAATATCATTATTGTCTCGATATTTAACTGTGATAAAATGATATAGGTAAGTTTCATTTTTATTAATATTTTCCATTAAAGAATTATAATATTTTTCATCTATTATAGAATAATTTTTATCTTCATAAATCATATTTATTTATCTCCTCTTTGCTTTCTAAATTCTTTTCCAGATTCTTTTTTTGTATCTTTATCAATATTTTCGCCATGAGAACCTTCGTAATATTCACCTTTTGATTTAGAATATCCGCCCCATTCATGAGTATGTTTATCATCATAATCCTTATATCTATCATATTTTGGATATCCAGTATTTTTATCTCCTTTCTATTCAAAATATTGGTTAGTATAAGAATAATTTTTTTTGATGAAACATCAACATTTTTAGTTGTATAATATTTAACATTTGTGTTATGTCTAAATACTCTTAAAATGCAATTTTATAATTCAATTAATACTTCCGCTTCATTATCTAGAATTGTTTTTTCAGCAGTAACATAATATTAATCAAATAAAACTCTTGCGTATGCGCGTTCTATTAAATCTTCCTTATCCATTTTGTAACACTTAAATAATGATTTATTTTTGTTGATTTTTTTAAACATGTTTCCCCACTTTTTATGAGTATATATTATAACAAGTTTTTTATACTTTTCAAGAAAATAATTCTAAAAATTAGATATAAAAATCTTATTTCATATCTTTTGATATATTTATTTCTGTTTTTTCTTCACCTTTTATCATATCCATATCCTCTACTCTATCACCTATTACAATATATTTCTTATTTATAATATTTTCTTTTTTAATTAATTTCTTAATAGATTTATCTTTATTATAAGGTGTTATTAAGTCTTTATAAGGAGTATTTATATCATTTGCCAATAAGTAATTACATTTGAGTTTATTTTCTTTTAAAAATGCTTCTATCGTCTTTGTGCAACCAGCAGAACATATTAATATTTGTATCTTATTTTTATTGCAATAATCAAATAAAGGTAACATGTCTTTTCT
>JAAZDL010000131.1 GCA_012512795.1 Mycoplasmatota bacterium | reverse complement strand
TTTATTAATATATCATGCGCTGTTGAAGATGATTGTTTTCCTCTTGATCTTGGAAGATTTAATTTATCATATAAAATCTCTCCTAGTTGTTTTGGACTAGAAATATTAAACTCTTCTCCAGCATAGTTATATATAGTGCTAGAGACTTTTTCTATTTTAATTTTAACTTCTTCTTTTAATTCATCTATTACTAATGGGTTAACATTTATACCGGTTATTTCCATACTAGATAGAACTTTAATTAATGGATGTTCTATATCAGTATATAAAGACATTAACTCTTCTTCTTTTAGCTTGTTTAAAAATTCTTTATATGTATCATAAAGAAACTTAGCTTTCATATTTATTGCATTTATTATTTCTTCTTCTTTTAATGGATTTTTCTTATTAACAATACTTTCATAATACGGTATTTCTGTACCAAAAGTATTAGATAAATATGATAAATCATCTTTAATATTATAATTTAATAAATAAGCACCAATCATAGTGTCAAATTCAGAGTTAGTATTTATTTCATATTTATTAAGAGCAACAATATTTTTCTTTAAATCATAAGTAACAAGTGTATTATTAAATAAATTTTTATTTAATAATATCGCTGCTAAATCAAAATAATAAGATTTATTACTATCATAAATAGATGCACCTATTATATTTGCTGTATGATAGTTTGCACTATCAAGCTCTATATATACACTATATGGCTTTTCTATATTAATAATGCTATTAACTATTTCATATTTATTATTTGAGTTATTTGATTTAGTTTGTACATTTTTTAAAAATGAATTAAATTCTAATTCTTTATATAAAGCTGTTAGGCCATCTACATTTATATCTTTATATTTTATACTATCAAAAGTATAATCAAAATCAATATTTTTATAAATAGTGGCAAGTTTATATGAAAAGTAAGCATTATCTTTATCATTTATTAGTTTTTCTTTTAATTTACCTTGTATCTCATCAATATTATTATATACATTATCTAAAGTTTCATATTTTTGAAGTAAACTTAATGCTGTTTTTTCACCTATTCCTTTTACACCAGGTATATTATCAGAAGGATCACCCATCAATGCTTTTAAGTCTATCATTCTAATTGGTTTTATATGATAAGTTTCATAAAACGTATTTTCATCCATTAAAATATAATCTTTTTGTTTTAAAAGTTTAACATTTACATCATCACTAATGAGTTGTAATAAATCTTTATCACTACTTATTATAGTAGCATCATACTTATCATCATCATATGCCATTTGAGCAAAAGTACCTATAATATCATCAGCTTCATAATTGTCGTATTCAATATATTTAATACCAAGTAAAGAACATATTTCTTTAGCATATGGAAATTGTTTTTTTAAATCCTCTGGTGTTTCAATTCTTCCATCTTTATAATTCTCATATAAATCTTGTCTAAAGTTTTTTCCTTTATCAAATGCTACCATAATGTATTCTGGATTTTCTTCTTTAGTTATTTTATTTAACATATTCACAAAGCCATATAAAGCATTAGTTGGAAATCCTTTACTGTTTTTCATTAAATTTCCATTATACGCAGTAGCATAATAACTTCTAAATAATAAGTTATTACCATCGATTAAAATAGCTCTTTTTTTCATACTCTCACCTAATTTCCTATTCTATTATATAATAGATATGCCTTTTTACAAAGAAAAAGAGGCAATGTTTATATATTTATAGCCTCACTTATCTTATCTTTGTATGCAACTATTATATTAATTTTTTTATTAATGATTTTTCTATTTACTTTATATGCTTCTTCATAAGTATTATCTTTTTCACTAATATGAATTAAACATATGTATTTAGTTTTATCTCCAACAAAAATATCTAAGTACTTTGCACAATCTTCATTTGATAAGTGTCCAGTTGGACCAATATTTCTTAGTTTAGTAGTATAGTCTTTAGTACCGTTCATTTCCATTTCTACATTATGATTACTTTCCATTAAATATACTGTCTTATTCATTAATAGTTTATGATGTTTTAAGTGAATCATACCAGTATCTGCCATATATACTAAAGAATTATTTTTATGCTCAAATACAAACCCAAATCCTTTTTTATCATGTGAAATAGGTATTTTAACAAACTTAAGATTTTCAATATTATCTAAATTATCAAAAAGTATATAGTCTTTTAAATAATCTTTTTTATTATATTCATTTAATGTTTCAGATGATATATATATTTTAGTTTTATATACTCTATTAAAAGTATGTATACTTCTTACATGATCTATATGTGCATGTGTTACGATTATAAAATCTATTTCTTCTGGAGAAACATTTATTTCATAAAGTTTTTCTTTCATTACTCCATATGGTAAACCTGCATCTATTAAAAATTTTATATTATTAAGTTCTATATATGTGGAATTTCCACTACTACTACTTGATAAAACTATTATTTTCATGTTATACCTCAAAATCAAATAAACATAGCTGTGAACTTTCAGGAAGACCTTTTAATATACCCATACTTCTCATTTTATCAATTAATGTTTGAGATACTTTTCCACGAGATTGAAGATCATCTATACTTACAAATGGTTTTTTATCTCTTTCTTCTACTATATTACGAGCACAAGACTCTCCAAGTGATGGCAAAGTAATAAAAGGAGGAATGAGTCCGTCTCCATTTTCATTTACTTTGAACATGACAGCATCACTCTTTTCAAGTGATATTTCATCAAAATGAAATCCTCTTTCATACATTTCGTTTGCCACTAATAAAGTATCATATACAGCTTCATCTTTTGCTTTCTTTTCATTTTTTTCTTTTTCTTCTATTTCTTTTATTAAATTCTTAACAGCTTGTTTTCCATTAATCATAACTTCAATTTCAAAATCACTTTTACGAATTGAAAAAAGTACTCTGTAGTAATGAATTGGATGATATACTTTAAACCATGCTACTCTAAAACCATTTATAACATAAGCTGCTGCATGTGCTTTAGGAAACATATATTTAATTTTTTCGCAACAACCAATATACCAATCAGGAATGTTATGTTCTCTCATTATTTTAGAATATTCAACCCATGTATCATATTCTTTTGAAACTTTTCCTTTTCTAATAAATTCACTAATTTTAAATGATTGCTGACTTTCAATACCATATTGTATTAAAGAAACCATAATATCATCACGACAACCAATTACATCTTTAAATTCACAAATACCTTGTTTTATAACTTCTTGAGCATTTCCAAGCCATACATCAGTACCATGTGATAATCCTGATATTTTAATTAGTTCAGCAAATGATTTAGGACGAGTATCTTCAAGCATTTGCATAACAAATTTAGTACCAAATTCTGGTACACCTAAAGATCCTACAGTTGTATTAACTTGCTCTTCTGTAAGTCCTAATGCTTCTAAATTAGAAAATATGCTCATAACTTTTTTATCATCTAAAGGAATATCATATACATCAATATTAACATCATCGCAAAGATATTTAAGTACAGTTGGGTCATCATGTCCTAAAATATCAAGTTTTAATACATTTTCCTCTATATCATGAAATTCAAAGTGTGTTGTAAGCCACTCTGCTTCCATATTTTCAGCTGGTTTTTGATAAGGTGTAAAATCAAATACATCTTTATAATTAGGAATAACAATTATTCCTCCTGGATGCTGACCAGTTGTTCTTTTAATACCTGTAATATTTTGAGCTAAACGCTCTATTTCAGCTCTTCTTAATGTTTGGCCTTTGTCTTCCATATATTTAAGAACAAAGCCATACGCAGTTTTTTCAGCAATAGTAGTTATAGTTCCAGCACGAAATACATAAGAATCACCAAATAATACTCTAGTATATTTATGTGCTTCAGCTTGAAATTCTCCTGAAAAGTTAAGATCTATATCAGGTGTTTTTTCAGCTTTAAATCCAAGAAATGTTTCAAACGGAATATTTTGACCTTGTTTTTTCATAAATGTTCCACATTCACACTTCATGTCTGGCATATCAAATCCACTACCATATTTACTTTCAAGTTTTTCTCCGTTTATTTCAAATATACTTTTTTTACATTTAGGACATATATAATGAGGTGGTAAAGGATTAACTTCTGTTATATTCATAAATGTTGCAACTAAAGAAGAACCAACACTTCCTCTTGATCCAACTATATATCCGGCATCATTAGAATGTTTAACTAACTTTTGAGATATTAAGTATATAACATCGTAGTTACCACCTATAATACCATTTAATTCAGTTTCTAATCTTTCTTTTATTATATCGGGAAGTACTTGTCCATAAGTATTATAGGCAGTTGTATAGACTATATTTTTCATCTCTTCTGCAGAATTTTCCATTTTAGGAGCACATAATCCAGGTTTTATTATTTCAACATCTTCTATCATATCAGCAATAATATTAGTATTAGTAACAACTATTTCATATGCTTTGTCTTTATCAATAAAATCAAATGCATTTAACATCTCTTCAGTATTCATTAAATATGCATTAGGGATAGTTTTAATATCTCGTTTAAATAAAGGATGTAATCCTCCTCCAGGCTGTTTTTGAGCTACTAAAATCTCTCTATATATATTATCGTTAGGATCAAGTGTATGTACATCTCCTGTAGCACAAGTTAGTTTATCTAAAGTATCAGCAAGTCTTATTATTTTTTTAATTGTTTCTTTCATTTCAAATGTATTAGAGAAATCTCCAGTTTCAACTAAATGTTCCAAAATAGACGGAGGATTAACTTCTATAAAGTCATAGTAACTCATAACATTTAAAACATCATCATCACTTTTAGTTTTTGCAGATTCAAAAACTTCACCACTATAACACCCAGAGCCAATAATAAGTCCTTCTCTATGTTTTGTAAGCTCACTTTTAGGTATTCTAGCACCTTTATAAAAATATTTAGTATTAGCATAACTTATTATTTTAAATAAGTTCTTAAGCCCAACATTGTTTTTAACAAGTACTGTTATATCAAATGGTCTTGCTGTTTTCATTACATTATCTATATTAATAAGTTCTTTTAAGTCACTTACAACTTGATAATTATTTCCAATTGCCTCAAGCATTTTATAATAAACTTTCCCAGTAGCTGCTGCATCATAAGTAGCTCTATGATGTCCATCTTCATCAAAAGGAACTTTATATCTTTTAACTAATGTACTTAGATCATGACGTCTTTCATCAGGAGTTATTGCTCTACTCATTTCAAGAGTGTCTATAACGGGATTTTCAAATGTACCTAAATTATATTTTTCATAACATGCTTTTATAAAAGAAACATCAAATTTAGCATTATGAGCTATCATTGGTTTATTACCAAAATATTCTTTGAATTTTTTAAATGCTTCTTCTTCTTTAAGTTTTCCTTTTAACATAGCATCAGTTATAGAAGTGATATTAATAATTTCTTCTCTTAATTTAATACCAGGATCAACTAGTTCGTTAAACTCACTAATTATTTCTCCATTTTTAATAGTTACTGCTCCTATTTCAATAATTTTATCTCCTGCAAATGCATTAAAACCAGTTGTTTCAAAATCAAAAACAACTATCTCATCATTTAAATTATAATCCGAATCATTAGTAATTATTTTAACTACATCATCTACAACAGAAAGTTCACAGCCAAAAAGTATTTTAATGTCTTTTTTATCATTATAAAGTTTAGGAAATATTTGAATACTATTTTTATCAGTAACTGCAACTGCTCTCATATTAAAATCTGTTACTTTTTTAAGTAGTTTTTTATATGGAATTAAACCATCCATTTGACTCATATTTGTATGTAAATGTAACTCTACTCTTTTAACTTCAGCATTATCAGTTCTTTTTTCTTTTTTTCTATTATAAGTTTCAATATCATTTATATTAAAAACATAATCATTACTTCTAATATCAAATTTAACTTGACCTTTAAATTTATACCAACTTCCACTAGTTATAT
>JAAZDL010000130.1 GCA_012512795.1 Mycoplasmatota bacterium | reverse complement strand
TATGTATGTTAATTATAATAAAATGAGTACAAAAGATTTTAATAGTTATAATTTTCCTTATACTCAAGAAATATTTTTAAATAATGTTATTGTTAATGAAAAGGTTAAGTCCAGTTATCAATCTAATATTAAAGAGTTTACTACTAAACAATCTGATATTAAGTATATAGATACTAATATTAAGATTACCTCTGATGTATTTGAGGTTTTTGAGAACAATAGTAAGATGATTATTAAGTTACCTCCTGAGGCTATAAATAAGATTATATTTATTAAATTTAATATAAAAGAGCCTCAATCTTGTGATATAGGTGATATAAGAGTTTCTATCAATAACTCTACTAATGTACTTACTTGTAAAGAATGGAAATACTATAATGGAAATACTGAATTTACTTATGTATTATCTGAAAAGAATATAGATAAGTTAGAATTTTCATTTTCTAGTGGTAAGTATACTTTAAATGATATTAAGATGTATTATTTAAACTATGAACATATCAAAAATAATTATAAAGAAGTTACAAGTGCTATAATAGATGAATCTAAAACAAAATCAAATGTAATTTATAGTACTGTAGAAGCTGTAGATGATGGATATTTCGTAACAACTATTCCTTATGATAAAGGCTTTACTATAAAAGTAGATGACAAAGTTCAAGAGTACGAAAAAGTTAATACAGCATTTGTAGGATTTAAAATTAATAAAGGGAAACATAGTATTGAAATAAAATATAATTCTCCAGGTAAAACTTTAGGAAATGTGTTTTCTGTTTTAGGAGTAATTATATATATAATATTTATAAGGAAAAAATAATAAAAGAAATTATAATGTAATTTCTTTTTAATTATGTTACTATATCTATGTATGAAAAAATATATTATAGGAAACATTAGAAAAATTATTTATGAAAGTAATACTGGTCCTTACAAAGTAGGGATTTTTAAGATTAGAGAAACTAATGATGATTTAATGGAAGAGTATGTTAATAAGATAATAGGCTTTACTGGTTCGTTTAATGATATAAATCAAGATATAGACTATATTTTATATGGTCAATTAACAACACATCCTAAATATGGAGCTCAATATGCTGTTGATAGTTATGAAATAAAAGAACCTAATGATACTGAGAGTATTGTTCTTTATTTAAGTAGTGGGATGTTTCGTGGAGTAGGTATAAAAACAGCTAAGAAAATAGTTGAAAGATTTGGAGATAAAACAATAGATGTTATTAAAAATGATTATTTTTCTTTGTCATTAGTAAGTGGTATGACAGAGAAGAAAGCTAAAAATATGCATGATAAATTAATGGAGAATGAAATAAATCAAGATTTAATAATTAAACTTAATTCTTTAGGATTTAGTGTGAAAGAGGCTATAAATTTAATAACTTTCTATGGTAAAAATTTATTTAATATAGTTCAAGAAAATATTTATACTTTAGTAGATAAAGTTCCTTTTGAAAAATTAGATTTAATATATTTAAAAGAAAATAGTGAAAATAATTTAGTAAGAATAGAGGCGTTAATTAAACATAATATAAGTAAATTATGTAATGAAACAGGAAATACTTTAGTTAAAAAAGAAGAGTTATTTATTGAAATGAAAAGATGCTTTAAAGGTGAACTCTTTGCTGATACATATTTATCTGTTTTAGAAAAATTGATAAAAGATGGAGAAATAATTGAGTGTAAAACTTCAATTGCTTTAAAAGAATT
>JAAZDL010000129.1 GCA_012512795.1 Mycoplasmatota bacterium | reverse complement strand
TTGTTATGCTATCTGGATGTACCAAAAGATTCACATTAACAACAACAGGGGAAAATGACAAAGAAACTAAGAAAACATATGTATCAAATATAATTTGTAAACCGGAAAGCAAAGAATTATTATCAATATATGAAGAAAATGAAGATAAATTATTAGTAAAATTGGATGATCTTCCAAAATGTAGTAATTTAAAAGTTGATTCGGGAGGATATGAAGGGTTATGGACATCATTTTTTGTAAAACCTTTAGCTTGGTTAATTGTTAAATTAGGACAATTAGTAAAAAGCCATGGTTTGTCAATTATGATAATGGGTATATTACTAAGAGTAATTATGTTTCCACTTTCAAAAAAATCCGCAAATACAAACGAAAAAATGCAATATGCTCAAAAAGATTTAAAAAATCTTGAAAAAAAATACAAAGGAAAAGAAGACAAAGAATCAATGATGGCTAAAAGCCAAGAAATGATGATGATTTATAAAAAACATGAAATAAGTCCGATGTCTGGGTGTATTTTTGCGTTTTTGCAATTACCAATATTTTTTGCGTTTTTAGAAGCTGTATATAGAGTTCCTGCATTTTTTGAAGAAAATCTTTGGAAGTTTAATCTGGGTATGACTCCGACAGAAGGTTTTGCAGTTAATAATTATTGGTATTTAATATTAGTTGTTCTCATAATTTTAGCCACTTATTTTTCATTTAAAAATATGAATGTAAGTGCCGACGAAGCACAAGCTAAACAAATGAAAATGATGAGCACATTTATGATCGTATTCATATCAATAGTTTCATTTACATTACCAACTGCAATTGCTTTATATTGGATTGTATCTAATGGCTTTACCATTATTCAAAATTTAATTTTAAAGAAAGGTAAGAAGTAATATGGAAAAATATAAATTTCAAGCAAAAAGTGAGGAAGGTCTTTTAAAAAAGGCTCTTGAAGAATTAAATTTAAAAGAAGAAGATGTAATAACTAAATCTTATGAAGAAAAAGGTGGATTATTTAGTGGAAAAAAATATACAATCGAAGTAATAAAGTTAACTGATGTTGCGGAAGTTGGTAAAGAAGTTCTAAAAGAATTATTAGGAGCTTTAAATATAAATGGAGCAAATATTGAAACTAAAATAAGAGAAGGACAAATAAAATACGAAATTTTTTCTCATAACAACTCTTTATTAATAGGTAAAAGGGGTCATATTTTAGATTCTATACAAACTTATGTAAGACAAACAATATACAATGCAGTTGATTTATACGTTAATATAACAGTAGATATTGAAAAATATAAAGAAAAACAAAATTATTTTCTTGAAAAGAAAGTAAAAAAAGTAGCAAGAGATGTAACTTTATCAAAAGTAGATGTGAAACTAGATCCTATGAATTCATATGAAAGAAAAATAGTTCACTCTGCATTGCAAGGATTTAAATATATTGAAACTACTAGCGAAGGCGAAGAGCCAAATAGATGTGTAGTTATAAAATATATTGAAGCAAAAGAAAAATAAAAATCAAATTATCCAATTAAGGATAATTTTTATTTACTTAGTTTTTCATTTATGCTATAATCTAAGCGCAAAGAAGGGGATTATTTATGAATGATACAATATGTTCTATAGCAACTCTTGTAGGAGAAAGTTCTATTAATATAATTAGAGTTAGTGGAGATAAATCAATAGAGATAGTAAATAAAATATTCAGTAAAAATTTAAATTTAAAAGCAACAAACACAATTACATATGGTTTTATAATTGATAAGCATGAAAAGATTGATGAAGTATTAGTCTCAGTTTTTAGAGCCCCTAAAACTTTTACAACGGAAGATGTTGTAGAAATAAATACACATGGTGGAAAGGCATCAGTTGCAAGAATATTAGAGTTATTACTAAATAATGGTGCTAGGCAATCAGAACCAGGAGAATTTTTAAAAAGAGCTTTCTTAAATGGTAGGATTGATTTAATTGAAGCAGAATCAGTTTCTGACATGATAAGTTCTAAAACAGAATCAGCAAGAAAAATGTCTATGAAAGGAATTACTCAAGAACTTTCTATTAAAATTAAAGATTTAAGAACATCTCTTTTGTCTTTAATAGCTAACGTAGAGGTTAATATTGATTATCCTGAATATGAAGATGCTGTTGTTGTAACAAAAGAACTAATTTTAGAAAAACTTAAAGATATTAACAATGAAATTAAAAAACTTGTTGATTCAAGTAGTAGTGGAAAAATCATTAAAAACGGATTAAATGTTACTATAGTAGGTAAACCTAATGTTGGAAAAAGTAGTATATTAAATAAAATTATAAATGAAGAAAAAGCTATTGTTACAGATATAAAAGGAACAACTAGAGATGTAGTTGAAGGATCGATTCTTTTAAATGGTATAGAAG
>JAAZDL010000128.1 GCA_012512795.1 Mycoplasmatota bacterium | reverse complement strand
TGCCGATTGTGAACGGTTGACTACTGCAATATTTAGTGGAGTAGTGCAGGTTGATGATTATGCACTTTATAGTTGTGGTATAATATCGTATATAGATCTTGGAACAGGAATTCAATCTTTAGGAGCTTATTCATTATGGAACCCTTATCAAGGTGGTCCATCTACAACTCTTAATATGTTAACAACAACTGTGCCAACAACTGCTGGTTCAGCTCTTCCAGATTATGAAAGAGGTTTCTTAGGATTGTGGTACAATTCACACTTTACTGTTTCAGTACCATCAGCAGCACAAAATGCATTTAAAAATGCAACACCATGGAGTTATCATAACTTTACAACAAGTAACTATTCTTCTAACTTCTTGTATGTGCTTGATAATAATAATCAAATAACAATAACTTCTTATACTGGTTCTGCATCAAATGTTATTATACCTGATACACTACCGGTAAATAGTGTTGAATATAATGTTACAAGTATTAAAGGAAATGCTTTTGATAGTAACACAACAATTACTACATTAACTCTTCCTAGATATTTAAAGACTTTAGGTGACGGATTCTTAAGTGGAAATACAAATATATCAGCTCTAGTAGCTAATGCAAATAGCACAACATTTACAGCATCAAATGGAATTTTATTTGATATCACAGGTAGAATATTAATAAGATATCCAAATGGCAAAACTGGTACTAGTTATACAGTTCCATCTTCAGTGTACGTAGTAGCATATAAAGCTTTTGAGAATCAAACAAGATTAACTAGTGTAACATTTAGCTCTTCAATAGTAGCAATGGGTGCATATGCATTCCAAGGATGTACAGCAGTTACAACATTTGCTTTCTCATCATCACCACCATACTTAACTGGTTTTGGTACTTTCCCTAAAAATAGTAATATGAGAATAAATGTTCCTAGTGCTTATCTTTCACAATTCAACTCATCTACTTACTTTGCAGAGTACACAACATATTTAAGAGGAGTATAAAATTAAAAAGTATATTGAAAAATATACTTTTTTGTATAAGAAGTGTTTGTTTGCTATTAATAAATTTTATCACATGCTATAATATTTTAGAGGTAAAAGAGTATGACATTAAATGAAAAACAATTAGAAGCAGTTAATCATAAAAATGGACCTTGCTTAGTTTTAGCAGGAGCAGGAAGCGGTAAAACAAGAGTATTAACAGAGAGAATAGTCTCTTTAATAGATGATGGAGTAAGTCCTTATAATATACTTGCAATAACATTTACAAATAAAGCAGCAAGAGAGATGAAACAAAGAGTAGAAGTAAAAGTTGGATCTATATCAGATTCGATATTTATTGGCACTTTTCATTCTTTTGGTCTTAGAATTTTAAGAGAAAACTATGCGGAAATAAACTATAATTCTAACATTACTATATTAGATGCTGAAGATACAAAAGCTTTAATTAAAAGAATATTAAAAGAAAATGATTATGATCCAGTAGATTATGATATAAAACATATAATATCAAGAATAAGTATGGCTAAAAACGAAGGATTATCACCAAATGATTATTCGAAAATGTTCTTTTCTGAAGAAGATAAAGTAATATCACTTGTTTATGAAATATATTTAAAACTTTTAAAAGAAAATAATTCAGTTGATTTTGATGACTTATTACTTAAACCAGTTGAAATATTTAAAAAGAGTAATAATATATTAGACCATTATCAAGAAAAATTTAAATATATTTTAATAGATGAGTATCAAGATACAAATAGCATTCAATATGAACTTTGTAAGCTTTTAGCAAGTAAATATAAAAATATATTTGTAGTAGGAGATACTAATCAAAGTATATATTCGTGGAGAAATGCAGATTATAGAAATATATTAAATTTTGAAAAAGATTATAAAGGTGCAAAAGTAGTTTTACTTGAAGAAAATTATAGAAGTACTAATAATATTCTTAAAGCAGCTAACTCAGTAATTAAAAATAATAGTGAAGGTAAAAAATTAAAATTATGGACTTCATCAAGTGATGGAGATAAGATAGACTATATTAGAGTAGATGATGAGATAAAAGAAGCTAAATATATAATTGATAAAATTAAAGATTTAGTATCGCTTGGTTATAATTATAGTGACTTTGCTATTTTATATAGAACTAATGCTCAAAGTAGAAATCTTCAAGAGAACTTTGTTGTAAGCAACATTCCATACAATATTATTGGTAGTTTTTACTTCTATAACAGAAAAGAAATTAAAGATTTAATTGCTTATTTAAATTTAATATATAATCATAACGATTCAGTTAGTCTTGAAAGAGTTATTAATGTTCCTAAAAAAGGAATAGGGCTCAAATCAATAGAAAATTTAAGAAATAAAGCAAATGAAGAAAATATTAGTCTTTATGATGCGATAACATCAGGAAAAGAATTAGAATGGAAGAAAATGTTAGATAGTTTAATTGAAGATTCTACTTCATTAAGTCTTTCTGAGTTAATAGAAGAAGTACTTGAAAGAACTGGAATTAGATTAGAATATGAGTTAGACAAATCACTTGAAAGTATTTCTAAAGTTGAAAACTTAAATGAGTTTAAAAGTGTTGCTCTTTCTTTTGAAGAAAATGGTATTTATGATTTAGAAACATTTTTAGAAAATGTACTTTTAGTAAGCGATTCAGGTCAATATAAAAATAGTGAAAATACCGTAACTTTAATGACTCTTCATTCAGCAAAAGGTTTAGAATTTAAAGTTGTTTTTATACCGGGAATGGAAGAAGGAATATTTCCACATGCAAGAAGTTTTGAAAATGAAAGTGAACTTGAAGAAGAGAGAAGACTTTGTTATGTTGGAATAACTAGAGCTAAGTCTAAATTATTTTTATTAAGTACTAGATCAAGAACTTTATTTGGTAAAAATACAAGTTCAATAGAAAGTAGATTTATAAAAGAGATAGATAAAGATTTAATAAATATAACTGACACTAAACAATTAAGAGAGAAATTTACTAATAATATGTATAATGATTCTTCTATAATAAAAGACGGAGATACTGTTACTCACACACTTTTTGGTGAAGGAGTAGTAGTATCAATAAGTGGAAGTATAGCGACTATAGCATTCAAACATGGTGTTGGTATAAAATCTATCGCAGCTAATCATAAATATTTAACTAAAAAATAATTTGTGTTATAATAATTTATAATAGAGGTGTATTTATGAATATATTTCAAAGAATGAAAAATAAAGAAATTCAAAACAAAGTTGATTCATTTATTAAAAGTATTAATGGATTAGAAGAAAAAGAAATTGAATTTAAATATTTAGATAATAAAGAATTAGAAAACAATGAAAGTCTTTTGACTTATTTGTTTTTTAATCATCCAAATCTTATTAGAGTTTTGCCAATCGATTTTCAAAAATCTAGAGTTAATAGTAATTTATCTATGTTTAAGTATGCATCTCAAGAAGCAAAAAAAGAAATTGTATCTTCTTGGCTAAAAGACAATAAACTTTTTATGAATGCATCAGTTGTAAAATTAACTGAAGAAGAAATAGAGTCTTATATTAAATTGTATTTTAAACAAGAGGAAGATATAACAAAACTTTTTATGGATGATTTAAAAAAAGTAATACAAGTTTTATCAAGAAGTGATTTAAAACAAACTGAAGATATTATTAATAAGATTAAAAATAAACTTACAGATAGACAGTGGGACTTTATAATTGAGGTAAACCCTATTTTTATTAAATACTCAAACCAAGCAATTCAAAATAAATATGCAGATAATGAAAAATACTCATCATATATTAATGGTGAGGCTAGAATGTCTTATATAAAAAAAGAAGTTAAAAAAATAAAAGAAGATATTAATATTTTGGACACTATGAGTATTGATATACAAAAAGAATTTATTAAAAGCTATCCTTTTATGATAAATTATATTAATGAAAAAACTTTAATTGAAATATTAAAATATGATACTGATCTTATAAGGTTTGTAAATATTTATGATTTAAATAATAATCATGATGATATAATATGCGAAATTTTTGAGAATATAGAGAGTAAAAAAACTGAAGAAATAATTGATATTTTTGTTGAAAAGAGTCTTTTAAATGCAAAAGGTAAACTATATAAATTTGATAAAAAAAGTCAAAATGTAAGTTATCAATATTCAAAAAAATTAATTAAAGTTATTCAATCATTAAATATAGAACATATAATTAGTCTTATTAATATTGATGTAAATTATGTTTTAGCATATACTGTTCCAATATATGATGAAAACTCTTCTCAAAAAACAAAAGAAACAATAATTATAGATAATAATAAAAAATGTCTAACTTTATTTGAAAAGTATTATAATAACGATACTTTATATAATGAATATTATAAAGTTATTAATAAAATATATAATGAGTATTTAACTAATATTAATACTTTTGATTATCAAAATGATTTTGATTGTGTTTTTGATTTATTTAAAATACTTTTTAATAAAAAAATTATTAACAATAACTCTGTAGAATCTGTTACTAAATATATAGCTGCTTCTTTATTATATAAACATGGATATGTTAAAGAGTATAGAAATGTATCAGCATCTATGCTTAATGTGTTATTAAATAATGCATATAATATTAAAACTGATAATAAATTATCAGTTTACGAACTTTATTCTTTAGAGCAATTTGACACTAGACTTAGTTTTATAGATGTAAACTTGCTACGTGATTATTGTAAATATAATTTTACAAATATGTCAACACTATTATATATAATTAAAGATGATAAAATGCGATATTTATTTGAAAAGTACTATAAAATATTTACTAGTGTATATTCTAATAATAAAGAATCATTATTTAAAGCACTTGAAAACTTTACATATTATAAAGATATATTACATGATATAGATAATAAAAAATTAACTGAAAAAGAAATTGAAAACTTAATTGATTTATTCTCATCATACTCAAATCCATTAAATATTAAACATGCTAATGAGCTTTCTACTTATGATATATTACTTTTAAAAAACTTTATAAAAGAACTAGCTGTTGCTAAAGACGAAAACATTTATAGAAACTTAGTTTGTAAATATTTGTTTAATAAAAGTTATGATGAAAAAGGAAATACTGGATGGTTAGAAGTATCCACTATAAAACAGTTTTGTGATTTATATAGTGCAGAGTCTTTAGAACGAGCAAAAGATAATGATAATCAAATTTTTACTGAAGAAGAATCATCTTTATTTTCTGTAATCAAATTATTATTTTCTAAAAAAGACTTTGCAATATTATTAGAATATATTGATAATGTTATAAATCTAAGAACTAAAAGAAATGTAATTGTTGTTAATGAGATGTTTAACAAATTAAAAAAATATATGTATGAACTTATTAATTTAGAAATTGTAACTCTAGATGAATTAGAAATGCTTTTAATATATAATCCTAGTATGATAAAAAAGAAAACTGTAAATGAAACAGTTATTTATTCAATTAAAAACAATGATTTTAAAGTTCTTTGTTCTAATACTGATGATGGTATACATTATGTATGTTTAAATGTATCTAGTCTTGATAAAAATTGCTATGGATATAATAAATTATATAAAAATGGATCTGCAAGATTTACTACTTATGAAGGTAATACATTAATTAAAATAAATAAAGATAGAATAAGTAATAATAATATGAAAGCAGAATTTTTAATAATCATAGGAAGTATAACAGATGATTTAATTCAAATTGCTAAACGAAACAACATACCTATTCTTGAAGTTGAGTTTGATTAAGGGAGACTAATATGACAAAAGAAGTACAAGATAAAATTAATGAATTAAAAAAAGATAAAACTATATTTATAAAATATATTAAATCTTTTATTAAAATAGAAAAAGTTAAATCTTTATATAAAAATGATTTAGAGTTTAAAAAAATAGAGAAATTTGTTATAGAAAAAGATAATTAGTCAATTATATTATCTTTTTCAAATTTAACATCTAAAAATCTTCTGCTTTATAAATAATCACACATATGTACAAATCTTTGTGATTTATCTTTGGGAGCTCTAAGAACTTCATCACCTTTATAATTTTTAGTCCATGGGCCCATATGTGTTTCTACACAGTTACATATAAAGTCTATCTCTTCATCTTCTAAAGAAAGTTTGTCTTTATTTTCTCTTACAAGATTACTTATAAGCAAAGGATGCTCAAATTCTGTATATTCTTGTTTTTGCTTTCCACTTTTTAAACCATCATGTATTATTAATGAAAATATAATTAAATCTTTTTCGTTTTCAGTAAAGTTTGTTAATGATACATTATCAAAAAGTTCAATAGCAATTCTAACTGCTACTTTAGTGTGTCTTACAAGGCCTCCTTCTCCAAGTGAAAAAGAAGGATGATATTTTCCAGTAGAACTTGCTGGAATCTCATAAAAATAATCTGGTAATAACTTTAAAATAGTTACTAAACTATTTCTTATTTTTTCATTTTTTATATAATTGATTTCTTTATTAAATATTTCGTACATTTTTTTCTCCTTTTTTAATTATATAATAAAAAACTTAATAATTCTATTAAATAGTTTGAAAATTGTATTTCGTTATGTTAAAATATATATAAGAAAGTAGATGATAATATGGAAAAAAAAGAAGCAACAAAAAAAATACCTATGCGCAATTATTTTATTGTTTTAGCAGTATCAATTGTAGTGGTTGTAGTATCATTATACGTAAGAGTATTTTACTTAGGATATGAAAAAAATAAATTAAATACTAGCATCTTTTCTGAAAAAGTAGATCAAATTAATTTAAATGATATGAACTTTGCTTTATCAGAAACAGCAGAGGCAATTCTTTATGTTAGTTATACAGGTTCATCTGAAATAAACTCTATGGAAAAGAAGCTATATAAAGAGATTGAAAAGACAGGAATTGCTGAAAAAGTAATATATTTAGATGTTAGCGAATATAAAGAAAACTTAGCATATCTTTCTATATTAAAAAACACATTTAAAGATATTAAAGACGAAATAAATGTTGCTCCTATGTTTATATATATTAAAGATGGAAAAGGCATAGAAGCTATGAGTAGTGAGTTAAAACTTGTAGATTATAATCTTTTTAATAAGTTAGTTACAAAATATGAAATAGAATAGTTTCATATTTTTTTTTACTTAAAAGTATGTTATTATTATAGTATTAGGAGAATATAATTGAAAAAGTATGTAGTTTTATTTCTAAATAATAATTCAATTACTTTTGATTACAGAGTAATCAGTAGTGATGAAAAAACTCACGTTAATGATAATAATTTATATAATCATTGTCTTTTTTATAGTTATAAATATTTTTCTAATCATTATGAAAAGGTATTTGATTTGTTAAAGAAAAAAGGAAACTTCTCTTTACTAGAAATAAAATGCTTAATAAAATTTAGATATGCAACTATACTTATAATAAGACTTAAAATTAGTCATTTAATTTTAAATTTTTATTCTACAATAGCACTTGAAGATTATGAACTTCTTTTATCAACTAATACATTAACTCATATTGATTGTTTCTATATGCCTGATTTTATCATCA
>JAAZDL010000127.1 GCA_012512795.1 Mycoplasmatota bacterium | reverse complement strand
TATTACTACTATTAATAGTCAAATAAAAGATGATAAACAAACACTTTTATTTAGCGCTACTATTTCAAAACAAATTCTTTCATTAAGTAAATCAATTATGAATGATTATGAATTTATTAGTGTTAAAGATAAGTCAAAATTATCAGTTAATATTGAACAGTACTATATAATAATGAAAGAAAAACAAAAGTTTTCAACTTTAACAAAACTATTAGATGTAGATACTCCATCGTCAGCTATAATATTTGGAAGAACAAAAAGAAGAGTTGATGAATTAAATGATGCTTTAAATAAATGTGGATACAAAGCAGTTTGTATTCATGGTGATTTATCACAAGATCAAAGAAATAATGTTATGAAGAAGTTTAGAGAAGGACAAATAAATATATTAGTTGCTACTGATGTTGCCGCAAGAGGATTAGATATAAGTAATATATCACATGTTTATAACTTTGATTTACCACAAGAAGTAGAGTTTTATGTTCACAGAATTGGAAGAACAGGAAGAGCTAAAAAACATGGTATATCATATTCATTTATAAAAGAAACTGAACTTAGTCATATAAAAAGAATAGAAAAAGAAACTAATGCAATAATAAAAGAAAAAAGCATCCCTGATTCAAACGAAGTATATAGTGCAAGAAATAATGATATAACAAAGTTAATAACTAAAAAAATACAAGATCTAGATCTAACAAAAACAAACGAGTTTGCTAAAGAATTGATTGATGAATTTAGTAGTGAAAAACTAGTATCCATACTTATACAAACTTTATCAAAGAAAAGTGACATTAACAAAATCTCTTTAACTGGAGAACCACCGGTAGTTGTAAAAAAACAAAATAAAAATTATAAAAAAAGAGATAATAAACAATACTATAGAAAAGGTAAAAGAAATAACAACAAAAAACTAGGATATACTTCCTAGTTTTTATTTTATAACAAATTATTCTTTATCTTTATTGATTTTTTTATTTACAAAACTAGCTAATTCATTATTTTCGATAAGAGAGTTTACTACTTTGTTTCCAGCTTCTTGACCACTAACTTTCTTATTGTTAACTCCAGCTATTTTTGCATTTGTAAGGCCTGTTCGTTTTTGAACAAAATTATCAACAGTTTTAATGTTATTCATTTTTGATGTAGTTTCTATTTCATGTCTATGTCTTGCACCTTTATTACGGTATTTAGAATAAATAATAAAGAAATATACAATTCCTAAAAGCATGAATAACCATCCATACTCCCAGTCTATAAACACTACCCACCAAAAGAATAAACCAAGTAATTCAACGAGTGCAGAACATCCAATCAATTTTGGCATATGAATAGGAACACTTCCCATTGTTTCTTTTGTTCTAGCATTAACAGCTACATAATGAAGAACTTTTTTATTGTTACTAACTTGTTGGTAACTATATAACCATACAGGTAAATATGCTGCTTTCCATTGTTGTCCTTTAATATCAAGTTGTTCATTTGACCAAGCAACGCCTCTATCATATTCTTTTAAAGTTTCATTAGCTTTATGTCTTGCAATATCTTTTGCTTGAGCATCTACTAATGGGCGTAACTGTTCTATATTAGTATCTCTTTTTTCAGATGTGTACCCACGTAAATAATTTGCATTCCATTTAACACTTTTTTCTATATCAAAAGGCATAATAGCATTAATTACATTATTAGTTTTATCAGATGCTGTATTATTTAGCTTATCAGCACTAGATTCAACTGTTAAACCTTCGATTGCTATATCAAAATCTCTTTCAACATTATATAAATCAGCATCATAATAAGTCTTTTTATTGTTACCACTACCTCTAGTATATTTTCTTAATAACTTTTCACCTTGTCCAGTTAAATGCGAATGTGAGTTAATATCAACTACCATATATGGTAAATAAACACCCATGATATTTTCAGTAGTAAATTCTGCTTTAAATTTAGGATGTGCAAAAAACTTTCTTTTTCCAACAAACTTTTCAATTTCTGCTTTAGCATCAGCTTTAGCTATTGAAAAAGGTAATACAACATCAGGTACTGCCCCATTAGGAATTTGTTGATTAACAGACAATGTATTTCTACACCAGTGGCAACGTGCTTGTGTAGCTTCACTAGTATCAATTACTACCTCTGCTCCACAACTACTACATTTAAAAGTTAATACATCATTAGTATCAGCAGTAACATCTAATGCCCCTGAACCAACTACTTCTCCTTGAAGATTCTCGATATCAGTCTCTAATCCCGCAACTTTTTCAGGTTCGAATTCATGTCTACAAAAATTACATCTTAGTAAACCTTTGTTAACATTAAGAGTAATTTCAGTAGAACCACATTTAGGACATTTATCTTGACCGTCTTTAGATCCAGCATCAGTTTGAACAATTTTCTGTTCTTTTGTTTTTTTATCTAAATTATCTAAATTATTATCCTCTTTCATAGATTTAACCTAAAATTTTTGCTTTTTGTGCATCAAAATCTTCTTGAGTAATTACTCCTGCATCTAACAATTTTTTAAGTTCTACTAATTTAGCATAAGGATCTTCTCCAGCAGGTTGTGCTTGAGCTGGTTGTTGTTGTTGAACTGGTTGTTGTTGAAGTCCTCCCATAACACCGCTAGCAGCATTAGCACCCATTCCCATAAATGCCATACCCATTGCTCCACCGTTTGGATTTTCTCCAGCAGCTTGCATTCCACGAGCAACAGATTGTTGCATAAATGAATTGCCACGATTACCAGATAAAGCATCTGCTTTTTTAACATCACTAAGCAATGTCTTAGTATCTTCATCGTATTCAATAGCTTGAAGTGCTACTTTAACTATTTCTAAACCACGATCAGTTTTCCATTGATATGCTTCTTCAACAGCTTGTGACATAGATTGAGCAAAGCCAATTGAATCACCTTGAATTCTAGAAATTCTATTTCCTTTGCTAGGATCATTAGTATAATTTGAAAATGCTGCAGCTAAACTTCCAACAACTTCATTAAATAGTTGTGCTCCTGCATCATTATCCATATCAGCAAAATCAAATAATGGAGCTCCTGGTTGTAAATATGTAGTTGGTACAAAATTCTTAATAAAAAGAACTGGATCAACTATTTTCAAAGTATAAGTACCTCTAGTAATTGCACCTACTTGAGCACCTAGGTAAGCATCATCCCAATAAATTTCAGATTGTGTTCCAAACTTGTTATTTGGAATTTCTTTCAAGTTAATATAAAATGCTTGTTGTTGTGCTCCTGGTTGACCACCAAACTTAAAACGATCCCATGATTGACTTACTGTTGATGCTAAAATTCCATCACCGGCAAACATAGATTTTGAATTTGGATCATCTGATTTATACTCAAACCCTCCAGGTTCAGCTACAAGTCCAGTAATAGCACCATCTTGCATAGTAATTAATGCAGTTCCTTCTGGAACGATTATTTTACTTCCATTAGTAATGATATTTTCAGATCCTTTAGTATTAGAACCACGATTTGCATTGGTTCCTTGTGGTACAGCTTCAAAAACAGCTGATGTAGCAGTTACATCTGGACGTGGTACATAAAAATCTTTCCATTGATCAGCAAAAGAACCACCAATTGCTCCAGAAAATGCCTTAATAAATCCCATAAAATATACCTTCTTTCTTAATTTGGATTTTAGAGAGACACAAGAAATCATTATTTGTCACTCTATTGTTTTCATTTTATCATAGTTAATTACTATTTTCTATACTAGAATTAAAATATTTGTATTAATTGTGAATTATAAGTGAAAAGACAAATAAAAACTAATTAAGTAAATTAGTTTAAATACATATTATTTTTTTATTAACTTTCTAGTCATATTATAATAATCAACAAACTCTTCCATAGCGCTTGTATTTTGTGGACATCTTATTCTACTATTTCTCTCTTCATTTGTAAGTTCAGCTAAAGTTTTATCGTATCCATAAGGAATAAATATATACCATAAATCAGACCATTTTTGTTCATTATCATTTCCTCTTATACTACTAGATAAAGTCCCCTCATTACTTCCATAAAAATATAACAAGTTTTCTCCATCATAATACGCTAAGCATTCCTTAAAAGCACACTTTCTATTTTCTACATCTTGCATTTGTTTTAAAATACCTTCTATACCTAAAGTATCTAGAGCAAAATTAACAAAAGCTCTTGGAAAACCATTTAACGATTCAATAAAGAAACCTGCATCAAGAGCCATACAAGGCTTATTTACAATATCAAAAGCTTGTCTTACTTTATATTCAGCTATCTCACGTATATCATCAGTTCTTGGTTCTATTAAATCAGCCTCAAATATCCCTATTTTAATACAAGAAAAATGTTTTTGAGCAGATGCTACTTTTCCTTTATTGCTTGTTACAAACACAATCTCATCTTTTAATTTAATTAATTCATTTTTAGTCATAAAACCCTCCTAAATTTATATTATAAACTAAACTTTATTATTAATCTATAGTAATATTTTTAATAGTTCTTTTGCTTCTTTAATACCATTATTTGCTGCAATAGTTAAATACTCTATAGCTTTATTAATATCCGAATCAAAATAATAATATTTAGCAAGATTATAATAAGCATAATAATTCTTTTCTCTCAGCGGACAATTAATTGCTTCTTCATAATAAATAAAAGCAGTCTTTAAATCTTTGCTTTTTCTATAATATTCTGCGACTTTATTTAAAGCCCAACTTTCTTTTAAATCAGCACTTAATTTATAATAATTAATGCTTTTATCAGGATTAGTTTTTTCATATATTTTACCAAGATTATTAAAAGCATAGACATATCCATATTCACTTGCTTCTAAGTAATATTTAATTGCTTTATTTAAATCTTTTTTGTTATTAGGAGTTATACCATTTAAGTAACAATTACCCATTGTATTTAAAGCTGCTATGCTACCTAAATCAATTGCTTTATTTAAATATTTCCATGCAAGATCAAAATCTTTGTTAACTCTTTTAGTAAATATTAAATTAGCAATCATCCAGCATCCTTTCGGATGATTTTTAAGAGCACTTTTATAATAATAACTATAGCATGTTTCATAGTCAACACTACCTGTTATTAAACCGCTAAATTCTAATGAACCTAGTTCTGCATTTGCATACATATTGCCTTTCTTTGCTAGTTCTTTTAACGAAGTAATATAACTTATTCCTTCATATAATTTAATTGTCAAATAATCTTTCATTTCTTTATCATTAATTTCAACTTTAACTTTTGTAATATACCTTGGTTGTTTATTCTCAACAATTGAATAATATAAACATTCAATCATACATTCATAAAGATTATTATTTTTAATTAACAAATTAATTTTATTTAAAAAATCATTATTTATATTCTCATCTTTCTCACATAATAAATACATCTT
>JAAZDL010000126.1 GCA_012512795.1 Mycoplasmatota bacterium | reverse complement strand
TGCTTCTTTATGCTCTAGTCTTTTTAAATAGAAAGTAGAAAACGAAATTCTTCTAGGTTCAGATATTTTTCTAACATCTCCATCATTAGTACTTTTTTTTAAGTTTAAATATAGCATTAATTCGTCAACACTAAAATTTTCAGATTTATTTTGTAAAGCCTTAACACCACTATATATTTCATCAAGAGTATATAAAGAAGTTAATAGTCTTGGATCTTCAAAAAGTATTTTATCTCCTAAATTAACTATTTCAACAATACCTAAAATATCAATAATCCTTTGTCTGTCAGAAGCAAATATATATTTGTTATTTGCCATATGGTTAATAGCCTCTTCTTTTTCAAATCCTCTACTTTTAAATACTCTAATAACAAATTCATAAACATCGATCATATCTTTCTTATCATTTATAGTACTTATTTTAGAAATAACATACTTAGCTGCACTCATATTACCAAGACGTTCATACCAGTCTTTTAAAAGTACTTCATATTGAAGTTCATACGCTATTTGAGCTTGTCGTTCTGCTAGTTTCTTTTTACTATCTAATTTCATAATACACACCCCTTTTTTTATCAGTGTATTATAACATAAATTAATATAAAAATCAAAGAAATATACTACACTCTATCAAAAGTGATACCTTTTATTTTTTCTTGTTTTATACTATTTAATATTAATAAACTTATTTTTTCATAATCTACTTCACTATTTATAGGGATATTTTTAAATTTTGAGATAGAAACAAAGCTTTCCTCAATATTATCATTATCATAACTAATTAAGCCAAATTCATCTTTTAATATATTAGGATAATATTTATCCAACATTTTTAATATATAAATTCCTATATCTTCAACAGTTAAGATTTCCTCTTTAATAATAGTCATAGCTGCTAAATTATATGCAACATTTTCACTTTCTAACTTAGGCCATAGTATACCAGGAGTATCTACTAAGTCTATATACTCATTAACTCTCGTAGTAGTAAGATTCTTAGTTATACCAGGCTTATTACCAACACCAAGTACTTTTTTACCAATCAGTTTATTTATTAATGTGCTTTTACCAACATTAGGTACACCAATAACAATACATTTAGCTTTTTTAGAAAGTAATCCTTTAGCTTTCCTTTTATTATTTACATCTATCATTAAATTATTAACAGCAGTTACTATTTTTTTATAATCATTTGAATTTTTAGAATCACAAGTAACAGTTATATAACCATCAGTTTCAAATTTATAAATCCACTTTTCAGTTTCAACCTTGTCGCATAAATCATACTTATTAAATACTATAATATTCTTTTTATTTCTTGTTATATTACTTAAATCTGGTATTCTTGATGAAAATGGTATTCTTGAATCAATTACTTCAATAACAACATCTACCATAGATATTATTTCACTAATTTCTTTCTTTGTTTTAGCCATATGACCAGGATACCAATTTATATTTGTTTTATTTTCCATTTTTTCTTCCTCTTTAAAGATATATTTATTTTTTTAATTCATCTCTAATTTTCATCAAAATTTTTCCTAAATTATTTTCTCCATTATTATTCTCATCAATACCCCATTCTGTATCCTGATCAACACAAAATTCAGCAATAATATTATCATTTGTTGCAAGTAATTTTTCCTTAACTTCAGTATTTTGTGCAACTTTTAAACGTAAAACTTTTTCCATTTTTTTATATTTAACATCTAACCAATTTGACGGTTTTAAATTCCCGTGTTTTTGCCCTATGTTTCTTGCATCATTAGGTGAATAAGCATCTATTATTTCATTAGCTATATCTGGGTGAGTTTTATAAAATTTTAAATATTGAAAAGCATGCTCACTAGTTTGAAAGTAAATCTCCTCCATTTTTAATCCAAATGCTGAATAATTTTCTAAAGGATAAATATTTTCGAGGTAGTCCATTATTTTAATTTCTAATTCTTCCATTTTATTGTCAAATATTTTTATCATTCTATTCCTTCCTTTTCATAAAGTAACTAATAATAGTATAGCATAATATTTATTTTAATTTATTTATTCATTACTAGTTTTTAATTTTAAGTATTAGTATCAGATCATTGTTTTACTTCTTATTTTAAGAATTAAAATAAGATATAATAAATATATCTATTATATAGCTAATTATATTGGATATTAAGTAAAAAGTATCAATTTAAGCAACTCATGTAAAAACTCAGTTTCACAAAACACAGGTGAACACAGGCTTTGCTTTCGGTTTGCCCATTATCCGTATATGGCAATTTATTTTTTGAACATTATTTTCCATCGTTTCACCTCTTTAAGCAATTATATTATAACATGTAATGATTGCAATTATAAAAAGACTTGTTTAAACTAAATAAGTCTGCTATTCTAAACCAGTGAATTACTTATTAGATTTAAGTCTTAAAGCTAAATACATAAATGGGGTATCAATTAAAGCTATTAAAAATTTAAAAACATACATAAAAAATGCTATTTCAATCATTACTGAGGTTGATACTGTTTTAAAATAAACTATAAAAATAAAGATTGCTGTATCTACTAATTGGCTGATTAATGTAGATAAGTTGTTTCTAATCCATATAGGGTATTTTTTTTCTTTTAATTTACAATACAATGAACTATCTATCATTTGACTAATTAAAAAAGCTAAGATACTTGCCAAAGTCACTTTCACATTAAAAGTGAAAACTTCATTTAATGAATTATGACCTATATCATTGACACTTGGCGTATATATTAATGACATACTCATTAATATGGTCACTGTCACCATACTCACAAATGCAAACATAATACCTTTTTTTGCAATCTTGTTACCATAAATCTCATTCAAAAGATCTGTTGCTAAAAATGTAGTCCCATATAATACTGTACCTAATGCTGTTTCTATATTAAATATCTCAACTATTTTAATCGTTTGAATGTTGGCAGTAATAGTTGCTATTGATAACCACACAAACAAACCTGTTTTCCCCCATAGCTTGTAAAATAATATTATTCCTAAAAAACTTATTAATATCGTTATTACCCAATATAATTCATTCATTTTAAACTCCTAACTTTTTCATAAACTAATGAAGCTGATTCATCCAATGAATTTTCTCCATTTATATGTATCGTGTTAGTTCCTTTGTCATGGTATTCTTTAACTATTTGTTCCATATATTCTTTTATGTATGACATTAAAAGCTTATCCGTTTCAGAAAACTGCATACCATCTCTTTCTTGCGCTCTTTTTATGCATTCATTTAATGCAGTGTCAATATAAACTAATAAATCATAATGTTTATTTTTAAAATTCTTATAAAACATTATTAAATTTTCTATTTCTTTAGCCCGTATCTTTTCATATTTATATAATTCATGTTGATACGATATTAGAGATATAATATCTCTATCAAATATATTTATTGAATCGCTCTTAATTAAATTTTCTTGAATATAAATATGATCTTCGATCAAATATTTTGTTACTAGCAGAGAAGTTTTTTGGTCGTAATTAGTTAGTAGCGGACCGTGTTCTAAAAATAATTGGCCTAATTTTTTTCCATTAGGGGCTTGAGATGATAAATCTGAAATTCTGTTGTAATTAATATTCTCTTTTTCAAATTGATCACAAAGTGTTCTTATTATACTTGTCTTACCAGAACCATTCATTCCCTCAAAAATTACATTCATATTAGCTTTAACCTTTTTTTTGCTTCTTCAAACGAATTTTCAATTTTATTAAAATCTATTCCAATAGAGTCATCGTTCAACATACAGTATTTAATATTCATTTCAGGTGTTATATGCATATATGTATTATCTTTACAAATATCGCATTCAAGATCAATACATAAACATTTAACTACTTGAAAAAAAATATTATTATATTCTATGTCCATCAGGCCATAACTATGCTTTTTAAGTATTTTAGCGCCAGGAAATTTAGAAAGAATTTCCTGTTCGTTTAACATTTTAGATTTATCATCAGTCATAAGAACTAAAAACCTTGGCACAAACGAATTTTCTATTGCGTAATTAAAGATATCTACTAACTCGTGCTCATTCATACCTTTTATTGCTGCAATATTTAAACATATCTTATGATTTGTATCTTTAAGTAAAGATAAATTGTTTTTTATTTTATTTAAACTTTCTTGCCCAACTATTGTCTTGTGGATTTCACTATTAAGAGAAGAAAAATTAATATGAAATTCTATTTCATCGTATGTTTTAAGTTCATGAATATATTTATCTATTAAAACGGCATTTGTATTTAGTGTTATTTTAAAATCATTTTCGTTAAATGTGTTTAACAGCATAAATAAATTTTCATGATATACAAACGGTTCACCACCTGTTATAGCTATATCATAAATATTATTATTGACACAAAAATCTTTGATTTGATTAAGTTTGGCTTGATCATATGATAATTGTTCTTTTCCGGTGTATCCTTCATGATGACAATAAAAACAATTTAAATTACAACCACTTCCGACTATAAATCTTAAACCATTATATTTCATAGATCCCCCTATTGATTTTTTTTGATATAATCCGCTAACTTTATATATGCTTCATCATCAAAGAACTTATACCTTTCATCTTCTGTATATTCAGCTAGTGTTTTGTCGCTTCCTTCCGGTATAAATATAAAGTCATAACTCCATCCGTCAGTACCTTTTTTGTTTTTAGAAATACTCCCTTTAGTCAGTGATTTAAACACTTTAGGTTCCTTATCCAATTCTTTATAAACTAACACTTCCAAAAAATAAGCATCTCTATTTTTTTGATTTTGCATTAATTGTAATATTCCGTCTTCTTTAATAGTTTTTTCAACATATTTTGAATATGGACCAGGAAAATCACCAAGAGCTGGGATAATTAAACCAGAGTCATTAACTAATACGGCTTTATTTAATTCTTTGCTAGCTATATTAGCAGAATATACTGATATGTCTTCAATTGAGTCTGCTTGAATTTCTGGTATATCAAGCTTGATACTATCAATAGTAAAACCTAGTGGGTTTAAATATTTTTCGGCTGTATATACTTTAAATTTGTTTCCGGTTACGTAAGTTATCTTCACATTATTCACCTCCTATCTTCTTAAATTTATATTTATCGTTCCCAGGGAAATACAATCCATTTATATTCAATCTCTTGAGAACCAATAAATTCTTTTAAATTATGCTTTTTTTTATTAAATGAATAAGCAATAGCGACATATATATTTCTTGGCTTATATTTTTTTACATATTCAATTGCAGTTTTCATTGTCTTGCCGCTATCATATATATCATCCACTAATAAAACATTTTTATCCTCAATTATTGAGTGATTGGTTATTCCTAAATATGAGGTCTCCTCAAAAGTAGTATTTCGAAGATTATTTGTACTTCTCCTTAAGTGTAAAGCGGATATGGCATCTATTCCAAGCTTACTTCCTAGTAACATTGAAATTGGCATTCCACCCTTTAATATTGCAACAATTGAATCTATTTTAATATCACTTTTGTTAATATCGTTAGTTATAATTGTAGTTATTCTTTCTAAATCACTCCAACTTATTTTATGTATTGGATAATCAGTTTTCATTTAATAAATCACCTTTGATTACATATAAATACTCTCTAAAATATTCGTTTTTCCCTAAATTATCTTCGTATTCTGATTTAACAAGCATAGTGTGTCTTTTTATATAATTAAAATTGTTTACAAGTAAGTTTATTTCAAGTATTTCTGGTGTTGGATAATTAGAACTTTGATTTGATAATAAAACGTATTTTGAAACTTTTTTAGCCTTTTCTAAAGTTATTAAAACATTGTCTATTACAGTGTCCTTGTCCCAAATTTCAGTTATATTATTATTTGATTCTTCAAAAACGTTTAAATATTCATTTGTTGTAGTTTCGTATTCCTCTGTTTTTTTTCCATCTCTCCAGGGCCAGGCAAAGTCCATAAATAGAACATCTACTTTTATTTTGTTTTCATATAAATGGTCTAAATATTGAAACAAATCCATATTATAGTTTTTATATGATCTAACGCCATTTTTGTTCATGTTGCTAAAATATTTAATACGTTGACTTATTTTTTCTTTGATATCCTCATTTATTGTTTCGGGTACAGAACTATTGTAACCATATTCATCCACCAATGAAGCAAAAACAGCTGCTCTTTTGATATATGTATCCCCATATTCTTTAAGCCAAGCATATTTGGGAGCTATATTAAGTGGCTTATCATCACTTAAAATTGCTTTTGCAACAGAGTAACTGTATTCACTAATATCATTAGTAATTACTTTATATCCTTTTTTAGCGAACATATAAGCATTACCATTACTACCTGAGTTTGTTTCCGCGTATATTCCGCCTTCTTTCATTAAATCACTTATTACAGCATCAAAAAACTCGAAGAATCTAGACTGTTGACCGTAATATTCAATGTCAAGTTCCGGTTTTTTTGCCTTTATAAATATATCCATTTTATTTACCTCTTATATGAAGTTTATCACAAAAAGGTGAAGCATTTGGTACTATTTAACAATTATTTCATTTAAATTGTAAGTTTTTATTACTTCTTCACTTGCCAAGTAACCTGTAATAAAAACTCTATCTTTGTAATAATTAAAATATTGTGGCTGAAAGGATATATTTTTTCCTTTATGTACTATAGTGATAGGTTTATTATGTTTAATACTTTTAGATAAGTGCAAATAATTAGCATCTATATTATTAGTATTGTCATTCTCTTTTGAATCAAAATTGGAGTAAATTACAATAGCTTTAATTTTTTCAATAATAAGCTGCAACTTTTTTTCATGTTCTCCTGCAACTTTTTTTGATAGCAATATTTTTTCTAAAACACTTACATCAAAAAGATTGAAAGAAATACTGTAATCCATTTTATTATTATAAATGTATCCTCCATAAG
>JAAZDL010000009.1 GCA_012512795.1 Mycoplasmatota bacterium | reverse complement strand
GGTAAATAAAGATGTAGTGGGGTTTATAAAAGTAAATGGGACTGAAGTAAGTTATCCTGTTGTTCAAACAAAAGACAATGATTATTATTTAAAACATTCATTTTCTAAAAAAAACAATTCGGCTGGTTGGGTTTTTTTAGATTATAAAAACAATAATATATTTAATGATAAAAACACTATAATATATGCTCATAGTAGAAAAGATGGTTCAATGTTTGGAACTTTAAAAAATGTTTTAACAAAAAAATGGATTGCTGATAAAAGTAATCATATTATTCAAATAACTAATGAAAAAAATAGTTATCAAGCAGTGGTCTTTAGCGTTTATAAAATAAAGACATCTAATGATTATCTTCAAATAAATTATATAGATAATCAATTTATTGAAAAAGCTTTAAAAAGAAGTATATATAACTTTTCTCAAGATATAAATAAAAATGATAAAATATTAACTTTAACAACTTGTGCTTCTTCTAAAGAAAAAATTGTTTTGCATGCTAAATTGATTGATTGAGTTTGTTTTTTAAATAATAATATAAAATAAAGTAATTATGTAAAGGAGAATATTATGAATAAAAATTTAAAAGATTATGTTGTAAAAAATATTTTTCCAATATACGAAAAAAATGATAAAGGACATAATATTGAACATATTGATTATGTTGTCAGAAGAAGCTTGGAGTTTGCTAAGCAACATAAAAATTTAAATACAGATATTGTTTTTGTTGTTGCTGCATTTCATGATTTAGGGCACTATATAAACCCTAAAGAGCATGAAATGGTTGCAGCCAATCTTTTTATGGAAGATGAGTATATGATGTCTTATTTTGATAGTAAACAAAGAAATATAGTTTATGAAGCTATACTTGATCATAGAGCAAGTTCAAAAACAAAACCAAGAACTATTTATGGTGAGATAGTATCATCTGCTGATAGAAATACTTCTATAGAAAATTCAATAACTAGAACATTTTTATATAGATTATCAAACAATTCAAAAGATAGTTTGGATGTTATAGTTGAAGATTCTAGAAATCATCTAATAAGCAAATTTGGTAATGAAGGTTATGCTAAGGAAAAAATGTTTTTTCATGATAAAGAATATACTCTTTTTTTAAATAATCTTAATCAATTGTTAGAAAACTATGAGAATTTTAGAAAAGAGTATTTAATTATAAATAATATAAAAGAAACTGACAAATGTATAGAATTTATATTTGATGAAATTAGTAAGCATAATCCTAACATGTCTTTAGATGAGAAACTATATTACACATATAATAAATTAGATACTATAAAAACATTTAATGAAATAAAAGAAATAATATTAGATATTAAGAAAATAGACGAAAAAGAATATTATTTTAAAGATATAAATAAAGATTTAATTTATTATATTGAAAAAAATATCTTTCCTCAATATAAAAAGAACGATAAAGGACATGGATTAGAGCATATATTAGAAGTTATAAGAAGATCTTTTGCTTTAAACGAAACTTTTAAGTTAAATTTAAATAGTGATTTATTATATTCTATTTCTGCATTTCATGATTTAGGAAAATATATAGATAGTTCAACTCATGAAAAAATTGCTGCGAGTATGTTTGCGGATGATAAATTTATGAAAGAGTATTTTTCAGAAGAAGATAGAGAAATTATTATAAAAGCAATTGAAGATCATCGATCATCAAAAGAAGATGAACCTCGCTCAGTTTACGGAATGATAATTTCTTCTGCAGATAGAAATACAGATATTAATACAGTTTTTAGAAGAAGTTACTTTGTGGGGTTAGAAAGACAACCTAATACTGTAATTTCTGAATACTTAACTTTTACTAGAGAAAGATTATTAAAGAAATATAGTTTGGATAATCCGGAAAATATATTTCACGAAGATATTATTTATAATAACTTTATAAAAGAAATGAGAGAATTATTACAAAATGAAACTAGATTTAATGAACTTTATAGTTTAGTAAATAACTTTGTTGATAGAAACTTAACATTAATAGAAAGTGAAAACAGTAGTAATAAAAATGAGTCAAACATTGATTTAAAAGCTAAAGAGTTAACTAAGAAAAAATAATACTTGTATATAAAGTAGTAAGAGTTTTGTGAAAATCGTTTATTATTAAATCATTTTCTTATATCGAAAAATAATTTGATAAAATTTATAATAAAAAAGAACTTATATAAAATTATAAGTTCTTTTTTAGTTTGTTTTATTATTTTAAATTATTCTTCAGTAGGTAAATATTCTTTTTCTTTAGTTTTCATTTCTTTAATCCAAGATTGTGTAGATTTGATTGCGTCTTTATAATTATTTTCCCATTCTTTTTTTTCTTTTTTTGTTAATTTTTTTTCATCTTTTAATAATAATTTTGTTTCTTCAAGTTTTGCTAATTGGGTTTCTAGCTTCTCTATGTTTTTTCGACACAACTCCAATTTGTCTTCATCAGTATTACTAACAACATTGAACTCAACTGTACTACGATACACACTATCATTAATAATAGACGTATTTGTAATTACTTGATCATGTTTGTATATTTCAGGTTTATAATGAAACTTTGCTTCTTCCTTATCATCGCCACAGCCTACTAAAAATATTATTAATAAAACAACAACTGTAAGTTTAAATATTTTTTTCACAAATATATCACCTTTCAATAATATAATATATTAATATTGATTAAATGTAAACAAAAATAATAAAAATAACTAACTATATAAATGCTTAATAATATATATAAAAGGCAAATAATAGTCTTTTTTATGATAATTTATGTTAAAATAGTAACTGCAACTGAAAATATACTTAATTCAACTAAAAATTGGTGGAATGCAACCAGTAGAAATTATAACATTTAAGAAGAAAGGAGAAGTTATGAAAAATAATTTTACAAATAATTTAAAAAAACTTAGAAAAGATAAAAATCTATCTCAAGAACAGTTAGCGGATATTTTAGGAGTATCAAGACAATCTATTTCTAAATGGGAAACAGGAGATGCGTATCCTGAAATGGAAAAGATTATCTTTCTTTGTAAAGAATATGATTTAAATGTTAATGATTTATTAAATGGAGATATATATGAAACAAAACAAAACAATGAAGCATTTAAAGAAATGTATAAGGCTATAGATAAAACTGTTAATTTCTTTGTTGATTCATTTTCTTTATTTTTTAAAATGACATTTAAATCGAAAATAATATTTATACTAGAAATTATATTTTTATTTTTAGTACTAGGAACTATATTTTTCATTGCTGGTGAGATTCTAGGTCAAATATCAAGTAGCTTATTATATTCATTAGTTCCACACTCACTATACTCAGTCGTATCAAATATTTTTTCTTTTCTGTTCTATTTTGTAGCTTCTATTTTATCATTAGCTATAGTAATAAAAATGGTGAAAATAAGATATTTGAAATATTATAATAAAGAAGTAGAATTAGAAAATACTAGTAATGAACCTAGTAATAATGAAAACATTGAAAAAGTGCCTTTAAATAAAACTAATAAAAATAAAATAGTTTTAAGAGATCCACAAGATAGTAGTTTTAAAATCTTAAATATATTTTATAGAATCATTATCATATCATTAAAAATGTTCTTGTTTTTTGTCTTAATTCCATTTATATTCCTGTTAATACTTTTAGCATTTACTCTAATTGCTTCATTCTTGCTTTATAAAACCGGGTTTTTATTTCTTGGTTTAATTGTTTCTATTTTAAGTACAATGTCACTTACAATAACATTTATATTATTAATAGCTAATTTCTTATTTGATAGAAAAAATAATTATAAGTTATTTATTTATACGTCACTTGTTAATTTAGTTATAGTTGGGCTAGGAATTGGTTTTATATTTATTGGTAGTTTATCTTTTAATTTTATAAACAAATATGATAAAAACTATTTTACTACTCATGAAGAACTTGTTGAAATGGATAATAAATTAATAGTAATAGGGATGAATGTATATAATAGTATAGAATATGTTGTTGAAGATAGAGATAATATTAAAATAACTTATGATATTAACAATATTTTTATAAATGATGGATATAATCTTTCAACTGAAAACTATGTTGAAGAAGGATATAAAGTAGTATATATATCTTTTCAAAGTGATAATTATTTTAAAATAATTAAAAAGATTTTAACTGATATTAATAATAAAAAAATAATTAATTATTCTGATGAAGTGTACAACTTAAAAGTATATGGTTCAAAAGAAAATATTAAAAAAATAAAAGAAAACTTTAATAAAAGATATGATAATTAATCATATCTTTTTATAACTAACGTTTATTACAATTCAAATTAAAAGATGGTGAAAACATTAAATTTATAAAAAACTCTATAAAAAAACTATTAAATAAAATATAAATTAATAATAAAAAGATTAAATATCATTAATTTTTTTATGTTATAATATAATTAGTTTAAAAGGAGGTCATTATGAACAAAATAGTTGTGGTTATCATAGTATGCATTACTTTGTTATTTTGTATAACTGGTTGTAATCAAAAAAAAGATAAACAATACTCATTTTATGCAAAAGTTGTTGAATCAGACTTATTTTATATTATAGTTGAACCTAATGAAAATGAAGAAGAAAGAAAAAGTTCTGATAAGTTTTACGTGGCTTTGGAAAACGATGATATTACTTATGAAATTGGAACTATTGTAAAAATAACTTATAGTGGTCTTATTGCTGAAAGTTATCCTGCTCAAATTGTAACTAATAAAATTGAAATTATTAACAATTAAATTACTATTTTAGCTAAATTGTATATATTTTATAAAAAATCTAGTTTTTTTTCGACATTATAATATTAATTAATAGTATT
>JAAZDL010000125.1 GCA_012512795.1 Mycoplasmatota bacterium | reverse complement strand
TTTGGTATATTTAAAACACAAAGAGAAACTAATTTAATTTATTAAATGATATTTCTCTTTGTACTGAAGAATTTAATTTATTAAGTTCTTCATTTTTTTTGTTTAAAAGTAAATTTAATGTTTTATTTTACTTAAAGTGTGATATAATATATTCGTAAATCTTTGATGTGGAAAAGTAATATATTTTTAAATTATAGAAAGTTAGTGGTTGATGGAAACTAATATTTATATATATGAAAGAACACCACGGAGTGAAGTATTGAAATAATAGTAAATACTTTCGGTTAATAGCCGTTATATAAATAAAGTTAATTTAAGGGATGGTACCGTCTGTTTTAGACTCCTTGTACTATCTCTTTTTTGTTAGGAGATATTAATATGGATGTTAAAGATTTGTTTTTAAACATTGAGAGTTTTGAAAATAACGAAGTTGTTTTAGAAGGTTGGGTTAGAAATAATAGAAATCAATCTAATTTTGGGTTTATTGATTTTAATGATGGAACTTATTTTAAAAATTTGCAACTTGTTTATGATAGTAGTTTAAAAGATTTCGACACCACTGGGCATATTAGAGTAGGTTCTTCAGTAAGAGTTAAAGGAACTGTCGTTAAGTCCGAGGGAAGTGGACAAAGTTATGAAATTAAAATTAATAGTATTGAAGTTATAGGAGATTCACCTGAAGATTATCCTATTCAACCTAAAAGACATAGTAACGAATTTTTAAGAGAAGTTGCACACTTAAGGCCAAGAACTAATCTTTATAGTGCAGTTTTTAGAGTAAGAAGTGTAGTTGCGATGGCAATTCATGAATATTTTCAAAGTAATAATTATGTTTACTTCCATAATCCAATTATAACTGGAGCTGATTGTGAAGGAAGTGGTGAAATGTTTAAAATCACTACTCTTGATTTAAATAATATAAATAAAGATGATAAAGGTAAAGTTAATTATAAAGAAGATTTATTTGGAAAACAAACATTTATAACTGGGTCCGGTCAACTTCATGGTGAAGCATATGCTCTTGCATATAAAAAAATATATACTTTTGGGCCTACTATGAGAACTGAAAAGTCTAATACAAAAACTCATGCTAATGAGTTTTGGATGATAGAGCCTGAAGTGGCCTTTTGTGATCTAAATGGTATAATGGATATAGAAGAAGATATGCTTAAGTTTGTAATTAAATATTGTTTAGATAAATGCTCTTTAGAAATAGATTTTTTTGATAAGTTTGTTGAAAATGGTTTGAAAGAAAAATTAAACAAAGTAATTAATAGTAAGTTTGTTAGGATTACTCATCATGATGCGATTAGTTTGTTAAAAGAAGCAAAAATAAAGTGGGAATTTATACCTGAATATGGAGAAGATATTGCTAAAGAGCATGAAAAGTATATAACAGAACATTTTAATGGCCCTGTTTTTATAACAGATTGGCCTAAAGATATAAAAGCATTTTATATGAAACTTAATCCAGATGGTAAGACTGTTGCTGCTGTTGATCTAGAAGTTCCAGGAGCAGGTGAACTTATGGGTGGTAGTCAAAGAGAAGATGATTATGAAAAACTTATTTCAAGGATGAAAGAAATGAATATATCAACTGAAGAATTAAATTGGTACACTGATTTAAGAAAATTTGGAGGTTGCTATCATTCAGGGTTTGGTTTAGGATTTGAAAGGTTAGTTATGTATTTAACTGGTGTTGAAAATATTAGGGATGTTATACCTTTTCCAAGAACACCAAATAACTGTAATTATTAGGAGGAAATTATGATAAAAAATAAATATAGAACAGTAACTGTCT
>JAAZDL010000124.1 GCA_012512795.1 Mycoplasmatota bacterium | reverse complement strand
TCCTAACTTTTCAAAATGATGATGAAGAGGAGTCATTAAGAATACTTTTCTTTTAAATTTATTTATAGCTATTATTTGTATAATTGAAGATAAAACTTCTATTACAAATACCCCTCCAATAAGTGCAAGTGATAGTTCATGTTTAGTAAGTATTGCTATCGCAGCTAAAGTTGCTCCTAAAGCAAGTGATCCAGTATCACCCATAAATACTTTTGCTGGATGTGTATTATATACTAAGAACCCTAATATACCACCGACTAATATAAAACAAAATATTGCTATTTCTTGATATCCTTCAATCCATGATGAACCCCACGTAATAATACCAAAACTTAAAAAAGCAACAAGAGATAAACTACCAGCTAAACCATCTAAACCATCTGTTAAATTTACTGCATTAGATGAACCAACAAGTAAGAATAAAATAAATAACCCGTAAAACCATCCCATATTTATACTTAAATTTAGTGAAGTAATTGTTACATTGGCATCTCCTCCACCTTTCATATAAATATAAAAGAAAATAAGGGCAATTACAACTTGAGCAAATAATTTTTGATTTATACTAAGCCCATCATTTGAATGGTCTCTTATTTTTAAATAATCATCTACAAAGCCAAGAGATGCATATGAGACAAATACAAATATTATAATAAGTAAACTATTTGTTATTTCTAAGCTTCCTCTAAAAAACAATATGATCATAGTAACAATAGTAGGAATAATAAATATTAAACCTCCTAAAGTAGGTGTTCCTTCTTTACAAGCATGTCTAAATGCGGTAAAGACACTTATAGTTTGTTTACATTTTAATTTTCTTAGCATAGGAATTAAAAACCAACCTAGAATAACAGCCATAAAAAAACCTATCATTAAACCTAAAATACTTTTTGCTAGTATTAGCACTACTATCACTTCCTTAATTAGTATTATACTTTAACTATTATTATCTACATAATAATTTTACTTTAGAAGTGTAAAGTAAAAAAATTACAAACTTAAAAATAATGTTTCTAACACTTTGTTTTTATCTAAACCATTAACTTTAATATTAATATCAGCATCACTTAACCTGTACATAATATCAATGATTTCATCATAATTATAATTATTAATATTACTACTTGCTACTTTAACTACATAAGGGTTAAGTTCTAACTTTTTAGATATATCTTGAAGATTCATTGTTTCACTTAATAATTTAACTTGATATAAAGTTCTAAACTGTTTTGATAGATTATCTAATATAAAAATGCTGTCTACTCCAGAACTTAAGAGTACTTTATATGATTCAAAAACACTTGAAATGCTTTTTTTCATAACATTATCAGTAAGTTTAAATATTTCTTTTTCAGGATTTTTGCTTATAACATCATCTATATCAGCATCAGTTATCTCTTCTTCATCAGCTTTATATAAAAGTAATTTATCTACTTCATTTATAACAAAATCATCGTTATATTCACATAAAGATAATATTTTTTTAATTTGATAACTATTGATTATTTTTTTATTTTCTTTAAAAATATCATTTACATAAATTTCTAAATCTTTATATCCTAATTTTTTTATTTCTTCTACTTTACATTTCTCACGAAGTTTTTTTATTATATTTTTTCTATCGTCAAGTTTTGAATCAGTACATTTTATAATGATAACATTTTCATCCATATTATCTATGTATTTAATAAGTTCTTTTTCATCTTTATCTTTTAATTTTTTGAATGAAAAAGATGAAACTATTATAAGTTTCTTTTCATTAAATAAATCAACATAATTTACTTCTTCTAAAATATTAGTAAAATCAGTAAGTTCAAAATCATATTTAATAATATTTTCTATCTTTGATTTATTTATAATTGAATCAACTTTTCTTCTAATAATGTTAACTTCATTACCTAATAGTACATATATCATATTTTATTATCCTTTATTAAAATACTTCTAACACTTGAATCTATAACAAAATTATTTATATCTGCTACTTCTTTATTATTAACATATACAATCTTTGATTTAAACTCTATTTTTAAAGCTTTTAACAGTTCATACAAAGAAGTATATATCTTTATCTTAACTATAGTTGGTTTACTATCATAAATCGTTATTATAGTATTATCATAAAGATAATCTAAATGAATTGCTTTATGTATAGAAAGAATTTGCTCTATACTATAAAATGCACAAGAAGAATCTTTAAACTTTCTATTAGAGTGTACTATGCATATATTAGGAAATGCATTAATATATTTTTCATAAGCAGCAATTGAATACAAATCATCTCTTGGAATACATATATAACACGCTTTCATATTAAATATTTCCATATATTCATCTATAGCTTCAAGAATTTCTTCATAAAACTCATAATTAATAACCATATCTTTTAAATCAATTTTTTTATCATAAAAAGAATTAACTACCATAATAGTTTTACTATTAACTTTTTGATTAAATCCATAATTAGACAAAGACTCTATTATGTCAGCTTTTTTTAATTTATTTATATTTTTAACAGCATTTAACTTTTCTTTTTTATCTATAAAATCATTTTCAATAACTAAAGATTGTGTTTTACCACTTAATAAATTCACTTCTTTTAAACCAATTATTTTACCACTAGCTGGGCTATAAATTTTAGTCTCATCATTAAGTGTCCCTAGAAACATATTATGATATACTATTTTATTTTTTTTAATTTTTAAGTTCTCTATATTATTAAAAGGAATATATAAATATTCCGGTGTTAGATAAGATATGTATTCTTGCATTTTTTTCATAATATTATATTACTCCTTAATTCAATTATATATTATATTTAGATATTTTAAAAGTCTAAAGTTTATGATATACTATTATTATAATAAGAGGTGAATATATGAAAGATACTACAAAACTAATGTTTACTGCTACTTATGTTTTTTTACTACTTTGTATTTTAACTACTGGGATTTATGCTTGGTTTACATGGAAAGAGCCGGAAATTGTTGAAGAAAAAATACCACAGATAACTGAAGAATTTGATACTGTAAGTTTTAAAAGTTTAAAAACTACTACTGGAGAATTTTATTTAAATACTAAAAATGAAATAGTTGAATTTGATAAAGATGTGACTTATTATATTGGTACATTTGGAAAATTATATGATAACAAAATAAAAGAAAATAATGAATATACTAACGAACCAGTAACATATAAAAATTATAAAATATATTATACTGATAAATATGATTCTATGTACTATATAAATACTAAAACAAACAAAAAATCTAAGAATTATGATTTAGTTGGACCTTCTTTATATATTAGCAATAATGATGTGCAGTGTGATTATTTTATATTAGCAGATTATAATAATAATGCTAATGATATAAGTATTTTAAATTTAAAAACAGATAGCATTATTAAACTCGATGAATCTATTAAATATGTTATGCATAATGATGAATTTTTTGGTTTAAATAGCAACTCTAAAACTTTAATTGTAACTGGTGTAAATAATAAATATGGTGTTATAGATTATAGTGGAAATATTGTAATTGATATGATATATGAAGATATTGTATATATTTCAGATAAAGTATATGCCGCTAAGACAAATAATAAATATGGTTTAATAAACGAAAAAAATGAAACATTATTAAATTTTGAATACGATTCAATAAATGTATATGATAACTTTGTTGTAGTAACTAAAAATGATAAGTTGGCTGTATTAAATAAAAGTTATAAAGTTATTGTAGATTATACTATTGATGTTGATTCTTCTCTTGATGCTTTAACTGGATATTATAACGGAAACTATTCTCAGTATTATGCTGAAAGTAGAAATAACATTTTATATTTATATACTTTTTCAGCAAACTATCTTGATACTTTTAAATATAAAGAAAATGATAAATATTTAAAATCATATACTATAGATAAAAAAGGTATTATAAATATAATAAATAATAATATTAATTATATTGTAGATTCATCAAAAGATTATAATAATTATTCTTACTACTTTACATATTCAACTGTTAAAGATAAAATTATTGTTACATTCTATGACACTGATTTTTATGAATATTATTCGTTTTCTATAGATCTAAAATATAATGGGAAAGTTGATTATTATGTTTCTGTATATGAAAAAGAAAAATGCTACGCAATTGAAGTTAATTATCATACTTCTACTACTGATAGATATTATGTTGATTTAATAAATTCATCTGAAGTATCGAGCTTTACTGCTAATTATGCTTACTTTGATAACGGATATGGATATGTTCACGAAGGAGAAAAATTAGAAATATATAAAAAAGATGTTTTACTTGAAACATTTGATAACATTAAAGATTATGTAGGAGATTATATGTTTATTACATATAAAGATAAAACTTATTCTATTGAAAAATTAGAATTTAAAAAAGACTTAAGTAATTAAGTCTTTTTATACTAATTCTTTTTTATTATATCT
>JAAZDL010000123.1 GCA_012512795.1 Mycoplasmatota bacterium | reverse complement strand
TCTTTTTAAATGGTCATTATGAAATTATGGGTGCTATTTCAAAAACACCTTATAAAACATATCCTGATGGTTTTCCTTTAGAATTAATTTCTAAAATTCAACAAGCTATAGGAAGAGATGTAATTGGTAATGTAGTCGCATCTGGTACTGAAATAATTGAAGAATTAGGTGAAATGCATATTAAAACTGGAGCTATAATAGTATATACATCGGCAGATTCAGTATTACAAATAGCGGCTCATGAAGACATTGTTCCAATAGATGAATTATATAAAATATGTCAAATAGTTAGAGATTTAACTAAAAGTGATGAATATAAAATAGCAAGAATAATAGCTAGACCTTTTGTAGGTAGACCTGGTTCGTTTACTAGAACTTCTAAAAGACATGATTATGCTTTAGATCCACCAATTAATACACTAGATCTACTAGATAGAAATGGAGTACCAACTATCGCACTTGGTAAAATAGCTGATATTTTTAATAATAAAAGTATTGCCACTAAAATTAAAACTAAAGACAATATAGATGGAATGGTTAAATTAATAGATTTTGCTAAAGGTAATTTTAAAGGTCTATTATTTGCTAACTTAAATGATTTTGATATGTTATATGGTCATAGAAGAGATAGAGAAGGGTATTTAAAGTCTCTTGAAGAATTTAATTATTATTTACCTATATTTTTAAAAAACTTAAAAAAAGATGATTTATTAATTTTAACAGCTGATCATGGAAATGACCCTACTTTTAAAGGAACTGATCATACTAGAGAATATATTCCAATAATTTTATATAATATACTTTTTAAAAAAGGAAAAAAACTTGAAGATAGAGAAACTTTTGCTGATATAGGAGCTACTATATTAGATAACTTCAATATAAAAAATGAACTTGGTATTGGCAAATCAATTTTTGATGATTTAAGGAATAATTAATGAAAGTTAATAGTACATACATAGTAGATGTTGTAGATGATGATATTAATGGAAATGGTATTGCTAGAATAGATAATTTTGTTATTTTTATATCTTCTGCTTTAAAAGGAGAAAAACTTAAAATAGAAATAACTAATATAAAGAAAAGATATGCTACTGCTAAAATAATAGAAATAATAAAAAGTAGTAACGATAGAATAAATATTAAATGTTCTAAATATAAAGATTGTGGTGGATGCAGTTTTCTTCATATTAATAATAATTATGAAGATAAAATAAAAATAAATTATATTAATAAATTATTTAATATTAATGAAAATAAAATATATTCAGATTCAGAATATAATTATAGAAATAAAGCAACATTTCATGTTAATAATAATATAATTGGCTATTATAGTGAAAATAGTCATAAAATAGTTTCATTTGATAAATGTTTATTATTAGATGAAAGAATCAATAATATTTATAATTATTTTAAAAATATTGATTTGAAAGATATTAATGAAGTAATAGTAAGAACTACTAAAAGTGATATTATGATTAGTATCAAAAGTAATAATAAAATATTTGATTATAATGACTTATTAAAATATTATAATATAAATTCTATTTACTTAAATAACAAATTAATATATGGTGAAAAGTATATTATAGAAAATATTAATGATAAAAAATATGTAATATTCCCTGATGCTTTTTTTCAAGTTAATAGAGAAAATATGATTATAATGTACGATATTGTTAAGTTGTTTGCATCTAAAGGTGATAAGTTATTGGATTTATATTGTGGTACTGGTACTATTGGTATATATTTATCTGATAATTATAATAGTATTTTAGGTATAGACATTAATAATAGCTCAATAGAGTGTGCTAATATTAATGCAAGTATAAATATGTTAAACAATATTAAATTCATCGCAGGAGACTCTAAAATAGCTAAAACTGATAATTATGATACTATAATAGTAGATCCTCCTAGAGTAGGACTATCTAAAGAAGTTATTAATTATATTAATAATAGCAAATGTAAAAAAATAATATATATATCTTGTAATCCTAACACATTAAAAAAAGATCTAGAATTATTAAATAACTATAGTTTAGAAGACTTAAAAATAATAAATATGTTTAATAAAACAAAACATGTAGAATGCGTATCATTATTAAAATATAGGAGTTAAAATGAAAATATTAATTACTGGAGGAACAGGTTATATTGCTAGTCATACATGTGTTGAATTACTAAATAAAGATTATAATCTTATTTTAATAGATAATTTTTGTAATTCAAATAATTTAATATTAGATAAAATTAAAAAAATAACAAATAAAAACTTTAAGTTTTATAAAACTAATTTATGTAATAAAAGAAATCTTAATAAAATATTTGATGAAAATGATATTGATATAGTTATACATTTTGCTAGTTTAAAATCAGTAGGAGAATCAGTTGTTAATCCACTTACTTATTATAGAAATAATATTGATTCAACATTAACTTTATTAGAAGTTATGAAAAAACATAATTGTAAAAAACTTATTTTTTCATCAAGTGCTACAGTGTATGCTCCATCAAAAATTCAGCCACTTCTAGAGTCTTCTCCTTTAGGAGCATCTAATCCATATGGAGCAACTAAAATAGCTATAGAAAACTTACTAAATGATATATATATATCTGATAGTTCATGGTCTATTGCTATATTAAGATACTTTAATCCAGCAGGTGCTCATAAATCAGGTTTATTAGGAGAAGAATATAAAAATAGTAATAGTTTATTTTCAAGCATTTCTAAAGTTATTAATGATAAAGAAAAAGAAGTATTTATTATGGGAAATGATTATGATACTTATGATAAAACAGCTATTAGAGATTATATACATGTAGTAGATTTAGCAAAAGCACATTTAAAAGTAATTAATAGAGTAAAGAAGTATAATGAAATAGATATTTATAATATTGGTACTGGAAGAGGATATAGTGTTTTAGAAATATTAAATACTTTTATGAATACTAATAATATAAAAATAAAATATAAATTTACTAAAAGAAGAGAAGGGGATTTACCAATGTATTTTTGTAATCCAAAGTATATTTATAATAAACTTAATTGGAAATCAAAACTAACTATTGAAGATATGTGTAAAGATACATATAATTATATTATAAAAAATAAATCAAAGGAGGAAAAATGAAAACAATACCATTGCTATTATTCTGGTTTTCTATATTTGTAAGTGCTGGATTTGTAGTTACTTATGTTATATCAAGATTTTTTAAAAATAAATATATAAGATTAACTCCGTCATTTATAGTAATCTTATTAATAATATATAGTGTATTTAAAATGACTAGTAATGCAAATATAGGATTTGATTCAATAGGGTACTTCTTGATGTTTTTATTTTTTGTTTCAGTATTAATTGGAACATTTATAGCATATTTTATAAGAAGGAAAAAATAAAAAGATAAATCTAAACTTTATCTTTTTTAATACCATAATTCACTATAGTTCCCATCATCTTTATAAAATGTATCCATTAGTATAACATAGTTAAATTCATTTGATATTTTACTTCTAGAATATTCAGTAATTACCACTCCAGGTTTATCATACCAAATTGCTTGTGCAACATAGAACTTATTAGAATCCATTCCAATTATAATAGCAATATGTCCACCAACTACATAGCTAAATAATAAGTCACCAACTTTAATTTTATCGCTTTTAGCTATTGTTGTAGTAAGATCAGTTCTTTTACCTAAATCAGTTAAATCAGCATGACTTGCTATTCCAGCACCTAAATCATCTACATCAAATCCGGCATTTAATAAAGCCCATGATACAAAACCACTACAATCAAGTCCATTAGGTGCATATGTACCAATAGGAGCAGAATACATACTGCAACCCCACGTTTTAGGGCCATACTTTTTATGAGTAATATTTTTAGTTCTACTACTATGAAGATATAATCCTACAAAATAATATCTTCCTTCACCATCTACTTTATCAGTTCTATATGCAGCACTTCTTCCATTTTCATAAAAATAACTTATTCTATACGGAAACTCAAGAGTAAGAAATCTAGCAGCTTCAACAGTTCCTGCTCTTGTTTTATAACCTTTTTCAGCTATTCTATCAACGAGAATCTTATCGAGTAAATCATTTTGTTCTTTTGTATATTTATTACATTGTAAGATAGGCTTATTATAATCAAATTTTTTAGGGGTAGAGACTATTAAATCACTAACTATAAACTCAAATGTTTTCTTATCTTTATTTAGTGTAACACTAATATTAGCTGTTCCACTTGAAATAGCTGTAACAATACCATCTTTAACAGTAGCAACTTTTTCATTATCACTTGTCCATATAAGACTATTATCACTAATACCAATAGATTTAAAAGTATAATTTATTTTAAAAGTAGAACCTTTTGCTAAATATTTGCTTTTTTTATCATATTTAATATCAAATACTAAAGTTTTTACATTATTAGAATCAAAACTATATATAATTTTTTTATCATTTTTAATATATAAATTGTATGAATCTTCTTTAAAATCAAACTCACAAATACTGTTTTTTGCCTCAATCCAATTTTCATCTGATAAAGTAGGGGAAGTATCATCAGTAGATAAATAGCAATATATATTTTTATTTAGTTTATATTTACTAATACTGAAATAAATATTAAGTTTATTATTTTCATCTAATTCTATTTTAGTAATTGGGGGCTTAGAGGGAATAAAAACAACTAAAGAACACATCAAACAAAAAAAAGTTGAAATTAAAGTTAATATAAGTAATATTTTTTTCATAAAACATACTCCTTTAAAATTATCTAGAAATATTTGACATCTTTTTATTTATAAAACTAATAGCTTTTTTAGGGCTAAACTTATACATTAAATTCATTATTTTAGCATCTTTACCTATATATACTTGGAACTTATTAGCTTCAATACTATTAATAATAGATAATGCAGCATCTAATGCAGATACCATTTTATAATTTGAACTACTACTATTATTTGATTCTACATTAGAATTACTTACAATACTAGTATTTACTGCTCCTGGAAATACAATTGTTACATGTACATTAGTATTTAATAGCTCAGCATATAATCCTTCTGTAAATAGTTTTAAAGCAGCTTTAGAAGCACCATATACAGATTGACCAGGGAAGGGGAAGAACCCGCCCATACTTGAAACATTTACTATATGACCCTCTGGCCTACTTAATAATTCAGGAAGAAAGATCTTAGTTAATTTTAAAGGACCATAGAAATTTATATTCATAACTCTTTCTATAGTACTATAATCTAATTCATCTATTCTTTTAAATGGTTGTATAATACCGGCATTATTAATTAATATATCAGCATTAGAAAAATCATTAAAATAATTATTCTTAAAACTATTGATAGATTCATCATTTGATACATCTACAACATAAGTTTTTAAGTTATCGTTATTTAATTCATTTTTTAAAGTATTTAGATTTTCTTCATTTATATCTAAAGCTGCTACTAGGGCACCTTTTTTTAACAATTGAATAGCTAACTCTCTACCAATGCCACTACCAGCACCAGTTAATATTATTTTTTTATCTTTAATTCTCATATTTATTCACCATAATAATTATAACATAATTTATTAATGTATTATTATAATTTTTATTATTATGTAAAGTGTTTATAGCAGAGTATACATATTATATAAATATAATTAATAAAAAAAGATCATAAATTAATGATCTTTTGTATATATTTTTATATACAAGTTAACATAATATATATTATTGGAAGTTAATTATTTAGCAATATTTTCAAGGTCCATCTTATCTTTTATATTATTTGATACAAATATATATCTATTACTTTTATATTCTAGGACTACTGTTCCTTTATATATTTTATCTTGTTTTAAGTTTTCATAGTTATGTTTTTGAATATATAATAAATTTTCAGCATCTTGAACTTTATAACTAATATTATAAAAATTATCATTATAATTTATTACACGAGTTATTTTAACATCAACATTGAAATCTATTAAATCAGTATTAGTAGTACATAGTTCAAGACTATTTGAGTTTAGTTTTTGATTAGTAACACTATATAAATAAGCATTTACAGCTTCTTTGTTATAGCAAACTTTAGGAGAGTTTAAATTAGTTATATATCTACCTTTAAATGAATTATACATTTTAGTTTCACTTAAATTATTCTTTTTTAATCTACCATTATCATCAAAACTATATATATTACTTATCAATTTAAATATTTCATCAAAAGTTAGTACTGATAAATCTAATGATTTATAATTAACTTGAAGAAAACCAATATTAGTACTATCATTTAAAAAACTATTTATTTCATCTATTTTTTCAGTTGTAACATTTGAAACATTTCTTTCATCATATACTTCTTTAGCATAATTATATATATGTTGTCCCCCTATTACACCTAAAGAAATAACTCCAGCAACAACAACTGCTTTACCTAACTTTGTCATTACGCTTTCCTTGATTCAATTTCTGCTATTTTAGCAAAAACTTCAGAAGCGTTATTCTTATTAATTTCAGTAAATCCAAGTTCTTTTAAAGCTTGAATTCTAACTGTATTTAATTGTTGTGTTCTACTTAGTTTCTCTTCTTTTTCATTTTCTATTTCTTGAACAAATCTATTATGAGATTCAACTAATTTAGATCTAGATGCTCCTCCATTATTATATAAATTAAATGCTGTAAATATAATACTTTCTAATATAAATTGTTTAGTTTCATTAAATTTAAATTCAAGTGGTTGAGTAAAACCAGTCTTTTTAGATAAATAAGCAAATATAAATTTAATTTCAGGAACATTCTCAATTGATTGTAAAACATGATACAAATATAAAAATATATAATAAGTATCCTTACTCTTCTCTTCTGTAAACTTTTCTGTAATTAAAAATATTAAATCATTAAGTAATTCTTGTTCTTCTTTAGTTAAATTCTTATAATTAAATACTTGAGTACTTAAATCTTTTACATTTTGATTTAATCTAGATTCAACATTCTCTAAATATTCACTAGTAATTTTAATGCTTTTTAAAGCTTTTTCACTAGCATCTTCAATATCAAGTAATTTTAATAATAATATTCTCTTTTCTTGAGGCCATTTACTTAAAGAATCAAGTTCTAAGTAGTTATATATCATTTGTCTTGAAACTCCTAAATACTTGGCTAATTTTACCTTAGAAATACCTATTTCACTTAATACATTATTTAATTCAATCATTTCAAATATCTCCTTCTTATTGTATATATCAATTGTATAATACTTTACATATAGTTGTCAATATGAAAAGTACTATTTAAGTAGCACTTTTATTTTAAATACCATAAAGGTTTATTATCTTTAAATACTTGTTTTATAATTCCACCCATTAAGCATTGTTCTCCTAAGTATATAACGCATGCTTGTCCTGGAGTAATTGTTTTACCATCAGTATATTTGACTTTGATTTCGTTGTTTTCTAAGTATTCAATAGTAACAGGTATATCTTCACTTCTATATCTAAATTTAGCTGTTGCGAATGTTGGATGTTTATCTGATATATAATTCATATTTTCAATAATAGCTTCATCTGAAAGTAAGTATTTAGAATCTGAGCCATATGCTATATAAAGTGTATTAGTTTTTGAATCTTTACCACATACATAGTGTCTTTGTTCATCTCCTGATAAACCTACATTCCTTCTTTGACCTATTGTATAGTTCATAAGACCGGTATGTTCCCCTACTTTTTCTTGTGTTTCTATATTTATTATATCTCCTTTAATACCTTTTAAATAATTAGAGATAAATTTTTGATAGTTTCTTTCTCCTATAAAACATATTCCTGTTGAATCTTTTTTATCAAAGACAGGTATATTATTTTCTTTTGCTATTTTTCTTACTTCGTCTTTAGTTAAATGTCCTATAGGGAAAAGTACATCTTTTAATTGTTCTGCTGTTACTTGTGATAAAAAGTAAGTTTGATCTTTATTGTTATCTACTCCTCGCAGTAATCTATTACCTTCTATTCTTGCATAATGACCTGTTGCTATTTTATCAGCGCCT
>JAAZDL010000122.1 GCA_012512795.1 Mycoplasmatota bacterium | reverse complement strand
ATTACTATATTTGTTAATAACATCATTTAACTTATGAAGTCTTTGCATTTTAATCTCCTCAGAAATTTCATCTTTCATAAGAGCAGCAGGTGTATTATCACGAGGAGAAAACGCGAATGTAAATGCTCCGTCAAATTTACATAAATTTACAAGTTCTAATGTCTCTTCAAAATCAAAATCACTTTCTCCAGGAAATCCTACAATAATATCAGTTGTAATAGTTGAATCTTTAACTTTTTCTCTAATCTTATTATATAAAGTTAAATAATCTTCTTTAGTATATTTTCTATTCATTAGTTTTAATATTTTATTACTTCCAGATTGAACAGGTAAATGAATATAAGGCATAATATTACTATGACTTGATATAACATCTATCATCTCATCAGTAAAATCCCAAGGATGAGATGTAACAAATCTAATCCTATCTATTCCAGTTTTACTAACATCTTCAAGTAAATTAGATAAATTATAATCATCATATAAATCTTTTCCATATGCATTTACATTTTGGCCAAGAAGAGTTATTTCTTTATATCCTTCTTCTTTAAGTTTTTTAACTTCCTCTACAATATTTTCATGCTTTCTACTTCTTTGAGCGCCTCTTGTATATGGCACAATACAATAAGTACAAAACTTATCACAACCATATATAATATCTACCCATGCACTATATTTACTTTCTCGAACAACTGGTATATTTTCTATAACTTCTCCATCAAAACTAAACACTTCTATTTGATTAGTTTTAGTATCAATCTTACTCTTAATTAAATTTAACATATTATCTATATTATGAGTTCCACATACAAAATCTATGTATTTATATTTTTTAATTATTTCATTAACAACATTCTCTTCTTGAGCCATACATCCACATAAACCAATTATTAAATCTTTATTAGATTCTTTTAAATGCTTTAATACACCTAAAAAACCAAACACTTTATCATGAGCATTTTCTCTAATAGCACATGTATTTAAAATTATAATATCAGCTTCTTCTAACTTGTCACTTTCTGTGTAAGAAGCACTCTTAAGTAACCCCTTAATCTTTTCAGAGTCATGCTCGTTCATTTGACAACCATAAGTTCTTACATAAAAACTTTTACCTTTTCCAAAATCAAAGACTTCATTATTATAATATTTATATTCAAACTTTTTAATTACTCTCTTTTTAGCATCTATCATATTAGGAATTTTCATATTTATCAGCTCCAGAAAATATTATAACATAACACTTATAAAAAAACATAATTTATAATTCTTTAAATTCAAAAATAATATCTCTAAGTTCAGTAGCTCTTTCAAAATCTAGTTTAGCTGCTGCTTCTTTCATTTCAATTTCTAGTTTTCTAACTATATCATTTATTTGTTTCTTAGTATACTTCTTATTATTTTGATTTTCATTTATTATATCATTTGTTATAGCTTCTTTAATATCTTTAACAATTGTTTTAGGAATAATATTATTATCTTTATTAAACTTATCTTGAATACTTCTTCTTCTTGTAGTTTCATCTATTGCCATTTTCATTGCTTCGCTAATATAATCAGCATACATAATTACTTTTCCATTTTCATTTCTAGCAGCTCTACCTATAGTTTGTATTAAACTTCTTTGACTTCTTAAAAAGCCTTGTTTATCAGCATCTAAAATACATATCAAAGATACTTCTGGAATATCTAATCCTTCACGAAGTAAGTTAATACCAACTATTACAT
>JAAZDL010000121.1 GCA_012512795.1 Mycoplasmatota bacterium | reverse complement strand
TAATTGAAAAATTATGTAATAAGTATGATGTTTTTATTGGGACATCATATATATTTAAAGAAATAGTTAAAGAAAGTGGAATTTTCTTAAAACAAAAGTATGACTTTTTATATAAACATTTTCCGTATATTAAGCCAATGAACTATGTGTTTCTTGGAAATAAATCTATTTTAGGATGTGATATTAAAATAGATGATAAACTAGAAAATCTTGAAAATGCTAAAATAAAACTATTATATACAGCATATCATAATAAAAACTTGAGTGATAATGTCTTAAATGAAAAAGGAATAATTAGAGTTGATAATTGGAATGATATTGAAAAAATATTATTAGAAAGCGAGGAATAATTATGGCAAAATGGGACAAAGAATACTTGAAATTATGTAAAAAAATATTAGAAGAAGGAATAGAAGTAGAAAATAGAACTGGTACTAATTCCATTAAAATCCCAGTTTATAGTTTAGAATTTAACTTAGAAGAAGAGTTCCCTTTTTTGACAACAAAACAACTTTTTTATAGACAAGCAATTATTGAAATGCTATGGATATATCAAGCACAAAGTAATGATGTAAGGTGGCTCCAAGATAGAAATGTAAAAATTTGGAATGAATGGGAAATTAATGAAGATGGCAAATGGAGAGCTTCACAAATGCTACCTGATGAAAATGGAAAATTAGAAAAAAAAGATATAGAAAAAGATTTTGGGAAAGAAAATGCTCATACTATTGGTACTGCTTATGGATGGATTGTTAATAAATATAAATTAATAGATGAACTAATATACAAACTTAAGAACAATCCTACAGATAGAAGAATGGTAATGAGTTTATGGCAAAATGAATATTTAGATACAGCAGTTCTCCCTTCTTGTGTATGGAGTAGTGAATGGGATGTTACAGATGGACATTTAAATGCTTATGTACATCAAAGAAGTTGTGATGTTCCACTAGGTTTACCTTTTAATGTTACACAATATTCAGTTTTATTATATATGTTAGCCCATGTTACTGGACTTAAACCGGGAAATTTATACTACAGTATAAAAGATGCTCATATTTATGTAGATCAAGTTGAGAAAATTAAAGAGCAGATTGAAAGAGGAGAAACTTTAGAAGACTTATCTGCACCAAAACTTTGGTTAAACCCTGAAGTTAAAGATTTTTATGATTTTGATAATAGCGAAGAGCTTAAAGATATAAAAGTATTAAATTATAAACATCACGGAAAACTTGTTTTTCCAATTAGTCAGTAGAGGTAATTATGAGTTATTCAATAATAGCCGCAATAGGCAAAAATAATGAACTAGGAATAAACAATCAATTAATATGGTCTTTGCCAAATGATTTGAAATTTTTTAAAGAAAAAACAACTGGAAAAACAATCATAATGGGAAGAAAAACTTTTGAATCATTGCCTAGAATGCTTCCTAAAAGAAAACACATTGTATTATCTTCTAAAAATACTTTTCCAGAAGAAGTTGAATGTTTTAAATCTTTAGAAGAATTATTTGAAAAATATAACGATTCCGAAGAAGAGATATTTGTAATTGGTGGAGCAAGTGTTTATAAATCTTTTTTAGAATATGCAACAAAATTATATTTAACGGAAATAGATGCAGAGTGCAAAAATGCAGATGCTTATTTTCCAAAGTTTGATAAAAATAATTATGAAAAAGAATTTTTAAGTGAAAATAAAGACAATGAAATTACTTACAAACATATATTATATAAAAGAAAATGAAGTTAAGAAATTAACTTCATTTATTTTAGCATATAAGCAATATTGTTTATTACGATATCTATCATTTCATCATAATCCAATTCTTTATGTTTATGATAGACAATT
>JAAZDL010000008.1 GCA_012512795.1 Mycoplasmatota bacterium | reverse complement strand
GCTGGTGTTCATTTTGGACATCAAACAAAAAGATGGAATCCTAAAATGAAGGAGTTTATCTTCACATCAAGAGATGATATACATATTATCGATTTACAAAAAACTGTTGAGAAAATAGAGGAAGCTTACGCTGAACTTCTTAAAGTATGTGAAAATGGCGGAAAAGTTTTATTTGTTGGAACTAAAAAACAGGCTAAAGATGCAAGTGTTGAAGAGGCACAAAGATGTAATAGTTATTATGTAACTGAAAGATGGTTAGGAGGACTTCTTACTAATTTTAGAACAATTAGAGATAGAATAAAAAGACTAACTGAAATAGAAACTATGGAAAGTAGTGGTAAGTTTGAACTTTTACCTAAAAAAGAAGTTGCTAAAATACAAAAAGAATATGAAAAGTTAAATAAACTTTTATCTGGTGTTAGAACAATGGATCGTTTACCAAAAGCGATAATTGTTGTGGATCCTAGAATAGAAATAAATGCTATTCGTGAAGCTCGTAAATTACATATTCCAGTATTTGGAATAGTAGATACTAACTGCGATCCTGATGATGTAGATTTTCCAATTCCAGCAAATGATGATGCTGTTAGAAGCGTTAAAGTTGTTTTAGGAGTACTTGCTAATGCAGTATGTGAAGCTAATGGATTAGAATTAATAGATTTTGTATCTGAGGAAGATAATAAGCCAGCAAGAGAAATAAAAGTTGAAACTAAAGTTGTTGAACTTGATAACTTTGAAGAAGAATCAAACAAAGTAGAAGAAAAAGAAATAGTAACTGAAACAAATGAAAAATCAGACTATTCTAAAATGACAGTAGTTGAATTAAAAAAACTTGCTAAAGAAAAAAACATTGCAGGATACTCAACTATGAAAAAAGATGAATTAATTTCATCACTAAACTAGGAGGAAATATGAATATTAGTGCTAGCATGGTTAAAGAATTAAGAGATAAAACTGGAGCTGGAATGATGGATTGCAAAAAAGCTCTTACTGAAAGTAATGGAGACATGGATAAAGCAATTGATTATTTAAGAGAAAAAGGTATTTCTAAAGCAGCTAAGAAAGCAGAAAGAATAGCAGCTGAGGGATTATCTAATATTTATATTAATAAAAATAATGCTGTTATTATTGAATTAAATTCTGAAACTGATTTTGTAGCTAAAAATGAAGAATTTAAAAACTTATTAGATGTAATAGGTGAAACTATATTAAAAAATAAGTGTGAAACATTAGAAGATGCACTTAATCTTAAAAATAATGAAGAAACACTTAATGATCTTATTATAAATGCAACCGCTAAAATAGGAGAAAAAATTAGTTTAAGAAGATTTGAATTTTTAACTAAAAACGAAAACGAAGTTTTTGGTTCATATTTACATATGGGTGGTAAAATATCTTCTTTAACAATAGTTGAAGGCAATAATGAAGAAGTAGCTAGAGATGTAGCAATGCAAGCAGCAGCTATGAGACCGCTTTATATTAGTGTTGAAAGTGTTCCAAGTAAAGATTTGGAGCATGAAAAATCAGTAATTAAAGAACAAGTAATAAATGAAGGCAAAAAGATAGAATTTGCTGATAAAATTGTTGAAGGTAGAATTAATAAATTCTATGAAGAAACAGTATTAGAAGAACAATCATTTATAAAAGATTCAGAATTAAAAGTTAAAGATTATTTAATGAACAATAATTCAAAACTTGTTAAACTTGTTAAATATGAAGTTGGTGAAGGAATGGAAAAAAGAAATGATGACTTCGCAGCTGAAGTAATGAATCAAATTAAATAAGCACATAAATGCTTATTTTTTTGTGATTTATGTGTAGATTTTTTATATATTTTGCTTGATATTTTGCTCATTTTGTAATATAATTATGTTTAGTCATGAAGGGAGGGAAGATGAATGACACACGTAGATGTAAAAGATGGAAACGTTGAAGGAGCTTTAAAACGTTTTAAGATGAAAGTTCAAAGAAGTGGAATCCCTACTGAAATGAAGAAAAGAAAAGAATACTCTAAACCTGGAATAGTTAGAAGAGAAGCTAAAAAAGAAGCAATTAGAAATGCTAAAAAACATAATAAATCTAGAGATTAATAAAAAAGGATGTGAAAGCATGTTATACGAAACTATATCTAGAGATATGATTCAAGCAATGAAAGCTAAAGATAAAGAAACATTAAGTACACTTAGATTATTAAAGTCTGCAATAGATTTATATAAAATAAATAATAAACTAGATAGAAATGCAGATGCAAGTGATGAAATTGTTATAGATGTTGTAGTTAAACAAGTTAAAACACATAAAGAAAGTATTGAAGAATTTAAAAAAGCAAATAGACAAGACTTGATTGATAGTCTTGAAAAAGAAATAACATTATTAAGTAAATACTTACCTGAGCAGATGTCAACAGAAAAAATAACTGAAGAAATAGATAAAGTTTTTGATAAACTAAAGCCTACTAATGTAAAAGAAATGGGCTTAATAATGAAAGAATTAGCTCCTATATTGAAAGGTAAAGCTGATATGAAAGTTGTTAACTCAATTATACAAGAAAAATTAAAATAGAAACTCTCATGTTTCTTTTTTTATTGTCTAATGATATAATTTTATTATAAAGAAAGAAATAATAAATTAACGGAGAATAAAAAATGAATTATTTTGTATATAAATTTGTGTATTATGTTGGAAAAATAGTTTTTCAACTATTATACTTTCCAAGATTTTATGGAAGAGAAAATATACCTAAAGAAGGAGCAGTTATATTAGCAGGAAATCATACTAGTAATTGGGATGCTGCATTTGTAATAGTTGGGCCTAAAAGAGTAGTAAGAGCTGTATCTAAAAAAGAATTATTTAGGACTAAATTTAAAAGTTGGTTTTTTAAATCGATGGGTTGTATTAGAGTTGATAGGAGCATTCATGATGATGATATGAAAAGTGAAGTTTTAAAGTGTCTTAATAACCAAGAAGTAGTAGTAATATTTCCTGAAGGTACAGTTAACAGAACTGATAAACTCATGCTTCCGTTTAAATATGGTGCTGTGTCTTTTGCTCAAAAAACTGGTGCTTATGTTGTTCCTTTTGCTATAACTGGAAAATATAAATTATTTAAAAAATCAGTTAAAATAGAGTATGGGACTGCATATAAAATTGATAAAAACTCTAAGTTAAGCAATGAAAACGAAATATTATTTAATAAAGTAAAAGAGTTAGTTGTAAAAGGAAATAAATTATAAAAGGAGAAAATATGGTAAAGAAAAGAAGTAGTGTTGGATATAATATTTTAAGGCCTTTCGTACAAGTATATTTTAAATTAAAATACCGTCCAACTATTTATGGTAAAGAAAATATACCAAAAAGTGGTGGAGTGGTTGTTTGTGGTAATCATAGACATACTCATGATCAGTATAATGTTATGATATTAACTAAAAGAACAATTCATTATATGGCTAAAGATGAATATTTTAAAGGTAAATTTGCTTGGTTTTATAAGATGGCTGGTTGTATACCAGTAGATAGATCTATTCATGATGAAAATGCTAAAAGCGAGGCGAAAGATGTTTTAAATTCTGGAGGAGTATTAGGCATTTTCCCGGAAGGAACTAGAAATGAAGTTACTTGTAAAGAAGATAAACTAAATATAATGTATGAAATATTAAAAGATGATATGAGTAAAGAAGAACTATTAAATAATATTAAATATAAAAGTATAAGATATACTCAAGTAGACTTTTTAATAGAATTAGAACAAAAGAAAAAAATAACTAAAAAAGAATTAAAAGAGTTTATTTTAGATCCAGATAATAATCTTAAAGAGTTATTAAAAAATAAAATAGTAACAAAAAAAGAATATGAAGATTCTTTAATGCTTCCTTTTAAATTTGGTGCTGTATCTTTAGCTCAAAAAACAAATTCTTTAATTCTTCCGTTTGCTTCTACTGGTTTATATATTGGAAAAAAAGGTAATTTAATTACTAAAATAGGTGAACCATTTAGTGTAAAAGATATGGATTTAGAAGAAGCAAATAAACTTTTAAGAAAAAAAATACTACAGTTAATGCAAGAGTCTGAAAAATAGTATATAATATTAGTGAGGTGAACCTTATGAAATTTATTTTAACAGCAGGTGGAACAGGAGGACATATATATCCTGCTTTAGCTGTATTAGATGAAATAAAGAAAGATAAGAATAATGAATATTTATTTATTGGAACAAAAAATAGAATGGAAAATGATTTGATTCCTAGTCTTGGTATACCATATGAATCATTAGAGATATACGGATTATCAAAAACAAATATTGTTAGAAACATTAAAAACTTAAGTTGTATTAGTTCTGCATATAAAAAGTGTTTAAAAATAATGGATGAATATAAGCCTGATGCTGTTATAGCTTTTGGTGGATATGTAACTCTACCTGTTTGTTTAGCAGCTAAAAAAAGAGGTGTTAAAGTATTTTTACATGAGCAAAATATGTTACCTGGCAAAACAAATATATATTTATCTAAAAAAGTAGATGCAATATTTGTTTCTTTTAAAGATGGAACTAGAAAACTTAAATCAAAAAATATAATATTTAGTGGCAATCCAGTAGCTCAAAGAGCTATAGAAACTAAAAAATATAGTAAAACTGATTTAGGTTTTAATAAAGATAAAAAACTAATAATTATTGTTATGGGTTCTTTAGGTAGTACATCTGTAAATGAAAAAATTCTTAATTTTTTAAGAAATTATGATGAAGAAGATACTGAAATATTATTTATTACAGGAAAGAGTAGTTACGCTGATTTAAATAATAATCTAATAGTTCCTAAGAGTACTAAAATAGTTCCTTTTTTTGATAATTTACCAAGTCTAATGAAATCGTGTGACTTAATAATCTCAAGAGCAGGAGCATCTACTATAGCAGAAATAATGGCAACTAGAACACCTTCTATTTTAATACCTAGTCCATATGTTGCTAATAATCATCAGTATTATAATGCTCTTGATTTAGTAAATAAAAAAGTTAGTATTTTAATAGAAGAAAAAGACTTAGATGAAAAAACATTAATTAATGCAATTAATGAAATGTTTGATGAATCAACAATGGAAGAAACTAAGAAGAATTTAAGTGAAATAAAAGATATATCTTCATCAACTATTATTGTTGATGAGATTAAGAAGATTTTAAAGGAAAATAATGAAAAAAAAGGTTCGTAAAAAATTCAACTTTTTTAAATTTTTAATATTTATATTAAGTATATATTTATTATATATTTTTACTTTATATCTTTTTAATATAAAAACTAAAAATATTATCATTTTAAATAACGAATATTATAGTGATGAACTTATTATCGAAACTGCAGGGCTAAGTAATTATCCTAAGTTTTTGACTTTAAGTAAATCTAAAATTAAAAAGAAACTATTAAAGTTAGATTTAATTGAAAATGTTAGAGTATCTAAAAAATATGGTAGTATAGTTGAAATAAATATAAGTGAGAAAAAAATATTATATTTTATAAGAAGCAATGATTTATATAAAGTATCAGATGATAAAAATTATTTATTAGATAATATAAATAATGTACCGGTACTTATAAATTATGTTCCAGAAGATATTGAAAAAAGATTTGTTAATGCTTTTAAAACAGTAGATAGTAATATAATTAGTTTAATAAGTGAAATAGAATATAGTAAAACGTCTTATGATGATGAAAGGTTTCTATTATATATGAATGATGGTAATGAAGTATATATAACTGTATTAAAAGCAAAGATGTTAAATAAATATATTGATATAGTTAAAAAGTTAGATAATAAAAAAGGTATATTATATTTAGATAGTGGTAACTATTTTGAAATTAAAAAATAAAGGAGGATATATATGGAAATTATAATAGGAAGTCATGTTAGTTTTAATAGTAAAACCCAACTTTTAGGCACTGCTGAGGAAGCTATTAGTTATGGGGCTAATACTTTTATGTTTTATACGGGATCAACTCAAAGTACTTTAAGAGGTGAAATAGATGATAAAATATCATATGAAGCATTAAAACTAATGAATGAAAATAATATTAATATTAAAAATGTTATTGTTCACTCTCCGTATATAGTTAATTTTGCTAATAGAGCAGATGAGAGAAAATATGAATTTTATATAGATTTTTTTAGCAAAGAGTTAGATAGATGCAAAAAACTAGGTATAACGAAAATAGTTTTACATCCTGGTAGCGCAGTTAATTGTACGAGAGAAGAAGGTATTAATAATATTATATTTGCTTTAAACAAAGTAATAGAAAATACTGAAGAAGTTATTATATTGCTTGAATATATGCCAGGCAAAGGAAATGAATTAGGACGTTCTATTGATGAATTGAAACTAATGATAGATGGAGTAAAAGAAAAAAGTAGAGTAGCTGTTTGTCTTGATAGTTGTCACATGAATGATTCAGGTATAGATATTACGAATATAGATTCCTTTTTAGATGAGTTTGATTCAAAAATAGGAATAGATAAAATAAAATGCTTTCATATTAATGATAGTTTAAATGAAGTGGGTAGTCGTAAAGATAGGCATGCAAATATTGGTTATGGAAATATTGGTTTTGATAATATTATAAACATTGTATATAACAAGAGATTACAAGGTATTCCATTTATACTTGAAACACCATATGTTAATAGAAATCAAAAAGATGCATATGCTCCTTATAAATATGAAATAGAAAACATTAGAAATAAAAAGTTTATTGATTTTATTCAATAAACTTTTATTATGTATAATTATTCTTTTAATTTACTTATAGCATTTATTATAGCAAGTTTTCCATACTCATATGTAAGAGAACCTTGTTGGAATAAAACATAAGGTTTTCTTAATGGTCCATCACAAGATATTTCAATCGAAGAACCTTGAGTAAAAGAAGGACTAGCCATAATAATTTTATCAGTGTACCCTGGCATAAAACTAGGAATAGGAGTGACGGATGAATCAATAGCTCCGGCGCTTTGAATACCATAAGTATATTTTAATATTTCATTTTCATCTTTAAAATATATTAACTGTACTATATCACTTCTTTTTTCATTATATTTAGGATTAACTTTATATCCTAATTTTTCTAAAACATAACTAGTTAGTATTGATGTTTTTAAAGAAGAGGCAACTACACTAGGAGCTAAATATATTCCCATTAAAAACATTTTGTTAGAGTTATCAGTTGGACCTACATCTTTGCCTTCAGCAGGAAGAGTTAATCTTTCTCCACAGAGAGTTATTAAATCTTTTCTTCCGACTATATAAGCTCCATTAGTAGCTATTCCTCCTCCTAAATTTTTAATAAGAGATCCAACACATAAATCAGCTTTTGCTTCTATAGGCGTCTTATCTTCTACAAATTCGCAATAGCAGTTATCTACAAATAATATAATATTATTATCAATATTTTTAATATATTCTATGACTTTTTCAAGTTTAGATATAGATAAAGAATCTCTTAGGGAGTATCCTCTTGATCTTTGAATATGTACTACTTTTACTTTGTTTGTTTTTAAATATTTTGTTATTTTTTCATAATCGAAGTCATTATTTAATAAATCGATTTCTTTATATTTTATATTATAACTCATAAGAGAACTACTATTATGCTTTATACCTATAACTTCATGTAAAGTATCATATGGAGTTCCAGTTATAGATAAAAGAGTGTCATTAGGCCTTAAAATAGCATTTAATCCAACATTTATTGCATGACTTCCAGATACAAATTGATTTCTAACTAAAGCATCTTCAGAATTAAATATATAAGAAAAAACTTGTTCTATTTTTTCTCTTCCGGAATCATTATATCCATATCCAGTAGTACCATATAAATCATTTTCAGATATATTAAATTTGTGAAATGCATCTAATACTTTTTTACTATTTTTATAACATAAATTATCAATATTATTAAATATATCTTTTAATTTAATTTCAGAATTTTCTACCAATGAT
>JAAZDL010000120.1 GCA_012512795.1 Mycoplasmatota bacterium | reverse complement strand
TCTTATGATTATGATAATGCTCTTTTGATAGCTGTTGATATTCCTGATAATAAAAGAGTTGATATTGATAATTTTCTTTCATTTAAAAATGTGATTAAAATAGATCATCATCCTTTGGTTGATAAGTTTGGAGATATTGAATTAATAGATGAAAATGCATCATCTGCTTGTGAACTAGTATATGAAGTTTTAAACAATACAAAACTTAAAATAACTAAATCAATAGCTGAGCATTTATATATAGGTATTGTAAGTGATACTAATAGATTTTTATATAACGTTAATTATAAAACTTTTAAATTAATAAGTGATATGATTAAAAACTATGATTTAGAAATAGATAAATTATATAGTAAAACTTATAGTAAACCTTTGGCTGAAGTAAGACTTATGGGACATATTGCATCAACTATAAAAGTAGATAAATATGGTTTTGCATTTATTGAAATAGATGAAGATGTAATTAGTTCTTTAGGAGCGGATATTTCTGCAGCATCAAATATGATAAATGATTTTAATAATATTAATGAAGTTATTGTATGGGTTTTTGCAACAAAAGATATTAAAAATAATATAATAAGAGTGAATATAAGAAGTAGAGGCCCTATTATTAATGAAATTGCTGCTAAATATGGTGGCGGCGGTCATAAATTTGCTAGCGGTGTTAGAACTGAGAAAAAAGAAGTAGTTGACCAATTAGTAAAAGACTTGATAAAAGAATGTAAAAAATATTCTGAAGAAAGTGGTGAGGCTAATGGAAGTAATTAATGTAGAAGAACCAATTATTGCTGTTAGAATTTCTCAATATCCAGAAGATAAAAAAAATGAGTTTCTTATCTTAGGCAGAAGTAATGTTGGCAAAAGTAGTTTTATTAACACTGTTATTAATAGAAAAAATATGGCTAGAACCAGTTCTAAACCGGGTAAAACACAAACTCTGAATTTTTATTATGTTAATAATGAATTTTATATAGTTGATGTTCCAGGATATGGTTATGCTAATGTTAATAAAAAACAACTTGAAAAATTTGGTTTAATGATTGAAGAATATTTAAAGAATAGACAATGTCTTAAACATGTTTTTTTGTTAGTTGACTACAGACATAAACCAACTGAAGATGATGTACTTATGTATAACTTTTTGAAATACTATAATTTACCTGTTACTATAGTTGCTACAAAGTATGATAAAGTAAATAGGTCACTGCGTATTAAACAAGATGAAGTTGTTAAAAAGACATTAAACCCTGCTTTAGGAGATGAAATAATTAATTTTTCTAGTGTTACTAAAATAGGAAAAGATAGAGTATATGAAATAATAGAAAGTTATTTTCAAAAGTAGTTGAATATTTTAGATATTTAGATTATAATATCAATAGAATAGAGGTAGATTGTATGAATAAAAAAGGTTTTACACTTTCTGAGCTACTTGTAGTAATTGCTATTATTGGAGTAATTACAGTTATTGCAGTACCTAGTATTGTTGTAGTAAATAAGAATATAAATAAAAGAATGTATTCAAGCAAAGTAAGTAACATTGTTTCTGCTGCAGAATTATACGCAACAGATAATCCTGATATATTTAACGGTAGAACAGAAGTTAAACTTTATGTGTACGAACTAATTAAAGGTAATTATTTGCCTGGAGAAGTTAAACAAAGTACTAATGGAGAATGTAATACTGAGTTATCAATAGTGGATTCATCAGGAAATAACGTTACTGTTCAAAACTCATCTGAATGTATTATAAATCCTGTAGATAAAACATCAATGAACGGTAATTATGTTATTTTAAGAAAAGAAGCTGTTGGAGTAACTGCTGAATTTAACGGTAGAATAGTTGAATCAAATAACGGAGTATTAGTTCAACAAGTATGTGATAGATTTAATAATGGTCAGTTTGTTGGTAAATATGGTGAAAATGAAAATGATACATGCAAATGTGATTCTGCACTTGGTTTAGTAGCAACTGGTGGTACTTTATCTGGTCAAGCAGTAAAAGCATGCTTAATATCAGGAAATGAAGAAAAAAACTACTTAAAATATGATAATGTAATGTGGAGAGTTATGGGTGTATACAATATTTATAATGATCCTGATAGACTAGTAGCAAAAATGATTACAAATGAAAATGTTGATGTTCAATAATAATTAAAACAATATATATACTTATATTGTTTTTTTATCTCTAAATATAGTATAATCTTTATAGGAGTTTGTCATGAAAAAACAATATTTTAAATATAGATATGGAGAAAATTTAGATTTTAATATTTCTGAAAAAGAATTTGTTTCAATAATTGGAAACAATAATGACTTAATAATTCACACTCTTTTATATTTTCATAAGAAAGTAAATTTATTTGTAGGAGATAAAGAGTTTAATAAAGAAAACTTAAATGTTATTAGAAGAAGAATGTCTATTGTTTTAAATAAGCATTTGAATATTTTTTCAGGTGAAACTGTTAAAGATGAAATAGTATATGGTCTTGAAAGTTTAGCTTATAAAAAAGATGATATAACATCTTTAATTGAATCAAAAGCAAGATTATTCAAACTAAATCATTTACTTGATAAAGATCCATATAGCTTAGGTAGTAGTGATAAAGTAAAAATGAAAATATTATCATCTTTAATAATAAGTCCACAAATAATAGTGATAGATAATGTAATAAATCAACTTGATTATGATGATAAATTATTAGTATTTTACATACTTAAAGAGTTTACTAGTAATGGCGGAATAGTTATTAATTTTACTAATGATATTGAAGAAACACTACATTCAGATAGAATCATAGTTATACATGATAAAATTTTAGCTTGTGATGGTAAAACTATTAATGTGTTAAATGAAGAAAAATTATTAAAAAGATTAGGACTTGGGCTACCTTTTAATGTTGAATTAAATAAATATCTTATGGATTACGGAATTATTGATAAGTATTATTTAACTAATGAGAAGTTAGTAGGTGCGATATGGAAATAAAATTTGAACATGTAAAATTTATAATAGATAAGAACACTCCTCTTGAAAAAACTATTTTAAATGACATATCTTTTGAAATAAATAAAAATGGTGTTTATTCTTTTATAGGGGCATCTAATAGTGGTAAAACTGCAATAGGGGACTTAATAAATGCTCTTGTAAAACCAAACTATGGCAAAGTAATAGTAGGTTCTTTTATAAATGATGGAAGAAGAATAAAAAACATTAATAAGCTTAGAGTCGAGACAGGTTATGTTTTTAAAAACCCTTATGATATGTTTTTTAACAGTACTGTTAAAAAAGAAATAGAATTTGGAATGATATATTTTAAATATAAATTAGATAAGATTGATTTAAGAGCAGTTGATGCTTTAAAATTAGTAGGTTTAGATGAATCATATTTAAATTTAAATCCACTTAGACTTACTCTTGTAGATGCTAAAAAAGTAGCTTTAGCTTGTGCTCTTATATATAATCCTAAAATATTAATACTAGATGAATATACAAATGGACTTAATAACAAAGATAAAAATGAATTAGTATTATTACTTAGATTATTAAAAAACAAATATAAAAAAACAATTATATTATTAACTAAAGATACAGATATTAGTTATCAAATAAGTGATGAAATATTTCTTTTACATAAAACCAAATTGGTTGCTAAGGGAGATAAGAATATTTTAAGAGATACACAACTACTTAAAAAAATAAATCTTGAAGTTCCTCCGATTGTTTCGTTTATTGAGCAGTGTAATAAAAAAGGACACGAGATAAGTGATCATACTAACATTCTTGATTTAATAAAGGAGGTGTATAGAAATGTATTCTAGAAACTCTTTTGGATCTTACTATCCAGTTAAATCATCAGTACATAAACTTAATCCTGTTATAAAATTAATATGTTTTTTAATAGCCACTATACTATTACTTTTTACTAATTCATTGTATATAAATTTGTATGTTTTTGCTATAGTAATAATTCTTATACTATTATCAAATGTTCCTATAAAATACTATTTTAAAACATTTTGGAGTATGAGATATATTTATATATTTTTAGCATTTTTACTGTCTTATCTTGGTAATACCATGCAAGAAACTCTTATATATATACTTAAACTTATAAGTTTTGTTGAATATCTAAATATATTAGCTTATACTACATCTCCTAGTGAATCAGCATACGGAATTGAAAAGTTTTTATCTTTTTTTAATTTTATGTTTCTTCCAGTATCAAAAATAGCTCTTAAATTAAGTAATGCTCTTAGATATATCCCTCTTATGATAATAGTAGAAAATAAAACTTTAAAAGCTCAAGCATCTCGTGGTATTGATTATTATCATTCAAACATTATAGGAAGAATTAATGCAACTATGAATATTTGGTCAAATGTAAGAAAATTAACTAAAAATAAAAACAAAGAAATTGAATTTGAAAATGAATTAAAATTATTTAATATAAAAATATATAGAACTAACTATAGTACTAATAAAGTAAGTTTTTTTGATATATTTATTTTACTTTTTCACTTAGTACTTATATATGCTTATATTACACAGGGAGTTATATTATGAGATATTTAATAAATTTATCATATGATGGTTCTCATTTTTATGGATATCAAGTTCAAAATAATGCTATAACTGTTCAAGGTGAAGTTGAAAAATGTTTATCTAAAATTTTTAATGAAAAAATTAAAATAATATCATCATCAAGAACTGATAGAAAAGTTCATGCTTATGATCAATATTGTCATTTTGATAGTAACAAAAAGATAAATACAAGTAAACTTATGCATAGTTTAAACTCATTAATTAATAAAAGTATATATATTAAAAATATAAAATTAGTAGATGATGAGTTTCATGCTAGATACAATGTTTTAAAGAAAGAATATGTTTACAAGATAAACTTAGGTAAATATAATCCTATAGAAAAAGATTATGTTCTTCAATATAACAAAAAGTTAAATACAGGTGTTCTAAATGAGTTTATATCCGTTGTTAGTGGAAAACATAACTTTAAAAGTTTTACATCAGATAAAGACTCTAAAACTTACGAGAGAGATATAATTATAGATTATAAAATATCTAAAGAAATATTGTATTTAAGATTCGAATCAAGTGGTTTTTTAAGATATATGATTAGAAATATTGTTGGACTTTTAATAGATATAAATGATGGAAAGAAAAGTATAAGTGATATAAATAAAATCTTTAATGAAAAGTCTAGAACAGCTTCTGGCAAATGTGCTTCTCCTGAAGGTCTTTATTTAAATAAGATATATTTTAATAATTAAAAGAAAGTATTAATATTTTAATGCTTTCTTTTTAAATAAAATGTTGTATGAAATTGTATTTTATGATAAACTTATTATAAGAATAGAAGGGGAGGATTTTTGATATGTTAGGGAAAATTCTCACAATTAGTAAAAATAATGCAATAGTAGAAATTAATAAAGATTCTACAAGTATTAAAGACTTGATAAATCTTCATGTAATTTTTGAAGATGAAAATAAAAAAATATTAGGGGAAATAGATTCTATTGAACAAGATACTATTAGAATAACTTTTTTAGGTGAGTTAACTTCTGATGATTTTATTGGTGGATTAATTAAAAAACCAAGTTTAGATGCTCGTTTAAGAATTATTAATAATGAAGAGTTAAAAATATTAACTGGTATTGAAAATAGAGCTTTACGTTTAGGTGTATCGCCTCTTTATAATAATTTTCCACTTAATGTTAGTATAGATGAACTATTTTCTAACCACACAGCTATTTTTGGTAATACTGGTAGTGGTAAAACATATGGTATATGTAGAATAATTCAAAATGTATTTCCTAAGTCACAAATAATTCCATATAAATCAAATCTTTTTATATTTGATTCTTATGGTGAATATATAAATGCATTTAAGGATTTAGATAAAAATAATGAATTTTATTCATTTAAAGTTATAACAACTAATATGAAAAAGAATTATGAAAAGTTAAATATACCTGTATGTTTACTAGAGTTAGATGATATCTTAAATCTTCTGGATGCTACTAGCTTTTCACAAATAGCAATGGTAGAGACATCTTTATTATATGTTAAAATGTTTGCTCGTGAAGATAAAGAAGCACTTGAATTTAAAAATCATATATTATCTAAAGCAATAATATCTATTATGTATACTAATCAAACTTCATCTAAAATAAGAGATCAAATATTTGAAATTTTAAGTGAAACAAATACACCGGAGTTATCTCTAGAAACTGAAGTTCCTGGAATAGGATTTACTAGACAATTTAGAAATTGTTTTGATATAGATAGTGAAGGAAGGTTTGCTGAAAGAAAAATAATATCTGATTATATAAAAGACTTTATAGATGAAGATAGAAAATGGAACTTAAGTGCAGGAGATGTATCATATTCTTTAAATGATTTAGAAGTAGCTTTAAACTTTACTTTATATAGTGAGAGATACTTACTAAATGAGGCAATGTATGATTCTGCGATGAGCTTAAAAGTAAGACTTCATGATCTTGCTAACAGAAGTAACAGTGCTTTCTTTACTTCTGATGGATATATTACACTTGATGAGTATATAAAGAAAATACAAATTAATGGTAACAAAAAAAGTCAAATTGTTAACTTTAACTTAGAAGATGTAGATGATAGATTTGCAAGAACTGTTACTAAAATTTTTGCAAGAATGTTTATGAAATACACAAAAAAGCTTGAAGAAAGAGCTTCTTTCCCAATACATATGGTACTTGAAGAGGCACATAGATATGTTATTGAAGGTGATGATAAAAAACTACTAGGATATAACATATTTGAAAGAATTGCTAAAGAAGGTCGTAAATATGGTCTTTTACTTGACTTAATAACACAAAGACCAACTGATTTAAATGAAAATGTAATAAGTCAGTGTGCAAATTTCTTAATATTTAAAATAAACCACCCAGCAGATTTAGAGTATATATCTAAATCAGTGCCAAATATGAGTGAAGATGTAATAGAAAAACAAAAAACATTACAAGCAGGTACTTGTGTAGCTTTCGGTAGAATATTTAAAATACCTATGATTGTAAAAATGGAGAAAGCAGATCCGCCACCAACAAGTGCTAACTGCGAAATATATAATAATTGGATGGTAAAATTAAAAGAATAAATAAAATATAAAAAGGAGGAAAACTAATGTATGATTTTGGAACAAATTTCTATATTGACATGTTAAAAAGTAAAACACCTTCCCAAAATGTATTTAAAGGTAAAACATATAGAATTAGTATCAT
>JAAZDL010000119.1 GCA_012512795.1 Mycoplasmatota bacterium | reverse complement strand
TTGAGTTACTTGCAGTTATAGCAATTTTAGCTATACTAATCATAATAGCACTACCAAACATATTAAAAATGTTTAATAACGCTAAGAAAAATTCTTTCGTTAGTGAGTCAAGAAGTTTATATAAAACAGCACAACAAAATTTTATATCTACTAATGGAGGGGCTTATTGTTATTCAAACATGATAGGTTTTGAGTGTGATGAACTAGACATGACTGGTAGAAAAAACTTTGATTATTATGTACAATTTAATGAATCAGGAGAAATAGAGACAATACATATGTATGATGGAAATTATTGTATTTTTGCGGATGTATATTATGACGATTTAGATTCTGATTATGTTGAGATAGATTATCTTACATCTGAAATAACTGAAGAAGGTTATGATTGTAGACCTTGCGGTCTTGGAGGATTGTGCTAATAACATAAAAACAATCAAATTAAATTTATGAAAGGAGGAAATATGAAAAAAGCGAATGGTTTTACATTAGTTGAGTTACTTGCAGTTATAGCAATTTTAGCTATACTAATTATAATAGCACTACCAAACATATTAAAAATGTTTAATACTGCTAAGAAAAACTCTTTTGTTAGCGAGTCAAGAAGTATGTTTAAAACAGCAGAGCAAAAATTTATAACTAGTAATGGTGAATTTACTTGTTATTCAAATGATCCTGATGATTTTGGAGAAGGTTGTGCTGAATTAGATACTACAGGAAGAAAGAATTTTACATATTCAATTTGGTTTTCAGAAGATGGAGAAATGGAATATTTCTATATGCAAGATGATAATTATTGTGTATATTTAGATTACTATTATAGTGATGATGGATATGTTGGAGTAGAAGATATTGTATCAGAAATTGTTGGAGAAGGAGATATTTGTGGATCATGTGGTTTTGGAGGACCTTGTTAACAATTAATTAACTATGAAACTAAATTTATGAAAGAAGGAAATATGAAAAGAAAAAATGGTTTTACACTTGTAGAATTATTAGCAGTTATAGCAATCTTGGCTATACTTATAATAATAGCATTACCAAATATATTGAAAATGTTTAATAATGCTAAGAAAAATTCTTTCGTTAGTGAAACAAGAGGTTTATACAAAACAGCACAACAAAATTTTATAACTAGCAATGGAGGAGCTTCTTGCTATTCTAATATCCCAGGTTTCGAATGTGATGAGTTAGACATGACCGGAAGGAAAAACTTTGAATACTTTGTTGGTTTTGATGAATATGGGGAAGTTTCAGTAATAAGTATGTATGACGGTAATTATTGTGTTTACCTAGATAATGAAAATATGGATACAGATTTTATTGAAATAGATACTATTACATCTGAGGTTACTGAAGAAGGCTATGATTGTAGAGACTGTGTTTTTTTTGATAATTGTAACTAATTAGTTAATACAATGTTTTAAAATACTAGTGTTATTTACTAGTATTTTTGTTTGTTTTATAGTATAATACTTTTAATGTTTAACTTTTAAAGGAGTGATAATTATGAGTAAAATAAACATAACGGGTCTAGGCGGCCTTAATGAAAATGGAAAAAATTTATATGTAGTAAGTGTTGATGGAAAAATACTTGTTTTTGATTGTGGGATGAAATATGCACCTGATAAGATGTATGGCGTAGATTATGTTATACCTGATTTTAAATACTTAGTTGAAAATAAAAAAGATATTGTAGGTGTTTTTATAACTCATCCACATAGAGAGAACATGGGAGCATTGACTGATTTGTTGAAAGTTATACCTAATGTTAATGTATATGCATCTAACTATACTTGTGACATTATTAAATATGAATGTGCTGAGGAGAAAGTTGAAATAAAAAACCTTAATGTTATAAATGCACATAAAAAGATAGATTTTAAAGACTTCAGTGTATTTCCTTTTAGTGTAACGCATAGTAGTCCTGAAACTTTAGGATATGCAATTAATACAAGTGATGGGGCTGTTATATATATGGCTGATTTTGTTATTGATCCAACTATGAGTGGACATTACGATATGGATTTGGGTAAACTAGCATATATTGGAAAACAAGGTGTTCTTTGTTTAATGTGTGAAAGTGTGTTTTCTGAAAAGAAAGGTCACACATCTCCGAAGCATAAACTTGAAACTTTTTTTAAGAGTCTTGTTGAAACAAATAAAAACAGAATAATATTCACAGTTCTTCCTTTACATATATACACTATACAAGAGATATTTAATGCTTTAAAAGGAAAAAATAGAAAATTAGTTATAATGGGTAAAGAACTTCATTCTATAGTCTCTATAAGTATTAAAAATGGTTATTTAGATGTAGATGAGTCAATGTTAGGTAACTTAACTGATTTAAAAAGTCCTGATACAGTTATTCTTATAAGTAATGATAGGGAAACTCCATATTCTAATATAAATAGAATAATAGCAGGACATGATAAATTTATTACTCTTGAAAAGACTGACACTATATGTTTTGCAGAGCCAAGCTATGATGCTTATGAAAAAACAATAGTAAAAATAATGAATGAACTTGCTATTAAAGGAGTAAATATAGCTCAAATACCTAAAGATAGAAGCGTTAGACATCATGCATCTAGTGAAGATATTATGCTTCTAGTAAAACTTTTTAATCCTAAATATTATATGCCTATAAAAGGCGAATATAGATATCAAGTAGAAAATGCAAATTTAGCTAATAAAGTAGGTATACCTTCAGACAATATACTTTTGAAATTAAATGGAGATATAGTAACATTCGAAAAAGGAAAATTAGTTGATAATTTTGAGAGAATTTTTGTGGATGATATATTAATAGATGGTAAAAGTAGTGAGGATGTTGGTGAACTAGTACTTAAAGATAGAGAACTTTTAAGTCGAAATGGTCTAGTAATAGTATCTAGTACATTAAGTAAAAAAGATAAAAGTATTTTAATTGGACCTGAGATTATGACTAGAGGATTTATATATGATAAAGAAAATACTGAAATAATAGATGAAATTAAAAGAATAAGTACTGAAATTATTAAAGATAATACTCATTCAAGTAAGTATGCAGATTATGTTAAAATAAGAAATGATATAAGAGAACAAATAGGATCTTATTTGTACAAAGCAACTGCATGCAAACCAGTGATTTTAACAATTATTCAAGAAATAGAGAGGTAAGACTATGATATATTTAGATTATTCTGCAACTACTCCTGTAGATGATAGAGTTTTAGATTCATATATAAAAGTAACTAAAGAATTTAGCGGAAATGCAAATTCAATACATACTTTAGGTATGAAATCTAAAGACTTATTAATTCAAGCTACTAATCAAATTGCTGAATTATTTAATTGTCATCCAAAAGAATTAATTTTTACTAGTGGAGCTAGCGAAAGTAATACTACTGCTATAAAAGGAGTTGCATTTAAATATGCTTCTAGAGGAAAACATATTATAACTTCTAAGTTGGAACATAAGAGTGTTCTTGAAGTAATGGGTTACTTAGCTAAAATAGGTTATGAAGTTGAGTTTGTTAACATTCTTCCTAATGGACAAATAGATTTAAAGCATTTAGAAGAATTGATAAGAGAAGATACAATACTTATTAGTATATGTGCTGTTAACTCTGAAGTAGGCTATAAACAACCTTTAAAAACAATAAGGCAAGTAATAAATAAAAAGAATTCTAATGTAATATTTCATAGTGATTTAACACAAGCTCTTGGTAAAACAAAATTTTATTTAAATGATGTAGACTTAGCTTCTTTTTCATCTCATAAAATTTATGCTCCAAAAGGTATTGGAATATTGTATAAGAAAAGAGATCTTCAAATTGATACATTAATATATGGAACAACTGAGAATTGTCCATTTAGAGGAGGAACACCAGCTTTACCTTTAATAGTAGCTTTTTCTAAAGCTATAAGACTTGTTTGTGATGATTTAGATAAAAATATTAAAAAGTGTGAAAAGTTAAAATTTGAAATTTTAAAAGAATTAAAGAATTATCCAATTCAAATTAATTCAAATGAACTATGTGTGCCTCAAATAATAAATGTTAGTTTAATTAAAATAAAATCTGAAACATTTTTACATGCTCTTGAAAAATATGAAGTATATATTTCTACAACAACAGCGTGTTCTTCTCTTGAAGAAAGTACAGTATTAAAAGCTATATCAGGAGAAGATAAAGATGTATCAACTACATCAATTAGAATTAGTATATCTCACTTAACTAAAATGGAAGAAGTACAAAACTTTTTAAAAGCATTTAATAAAGTTTGGAATGAATTGTTAATAAAATGAAAAAAATAATATTAATAAAATACGGAGAATTAACTACTAAAAAAGATAATAGAAATTTTTTTATAAACACTTTAAAAAAGAATATAAAAAATAAATTATCTTCTTTTGAGTTTGATATAAAATCTGATTATTATAGAATGTTTATTTATCCTAAAGAAGAAGATATAGAACTAATTTTATCAACATTACGATATATATTTGGTATTTATGAAATAGTTGTTTGCTATATGTCTGAAATAGTAAGTGAGGAGTCTATAAAAGATGAATCACTTAAAATAATGAAAAAAATTAGTTTTGATACTTTTAAAGTAATTACTAAAAGAAGTGATAAAAGTTTTAGTATAGACTCTATGAAAATGAATAATATTGTTGGCGGACATATATTAAAAAATATTAGTAATATTAATGTTGATGTGCATAATCCTGATGTTTATTTAAATATTGAAATTAGAAAAGAAGCTGTTTATTATTATGAAAGTAGTAATATTATAAAAGGATTAGGTGGTTATCCAGTAAGTACACTAGGAAGCGCTCTTTTAATGTTAAGCGGTGGAATAGATTCTCCTGTTGCGGGATATTTAACTATAAAAAGAGGTGTTGAGTTAAACTATTTATATTTTGAAAGTTTACCCCACACTAGTTTAGAGGCAAGAAATAAAGTTGTTAATTTAGCAAGGGAACTTGAAAAATATAATTCTGGTGGTACTTTTTATGTTGTTAATTTTACTAAAATTCAAGAAACAATATATAAAGAATTAGATCCTTCATACATAATAACAATTATGAGAAGAATGATGTATAAAATAGCAGAACGATTAGTTAAGAAACATAAGTATTTAGCTATTGTAAATGGAGAAAGTATAGGACAAGTGGCATCTCAAACTTTATCAAGTATGCTTGCTGTAAATGATGTTACATCATATCCAATACTAAGGCCTCTTTGTTCTTTTGATAAACTAGATATTATTAAAATATCAAAAGAAATAAATACTTATGAGACATCAATACTACCATATGATGATTGTTGTACTATATTTGTTCCAAAACATCCAGTTATAAATCCAAATTTAAAACATATATATAGTGAAGAATCTAAATATAATTTTGATAATCTTATAGAAGAAGCTATAAAATCTATAGAAATAATTGATTTAAATGTAGTTAAAAGTGAATTGTTATAATTTTTTTTAAAAAATACTT
>JAAZDL010000118.1 GCA_012512795.1 Mycoplasmatota bacterium | reverse complement strand
TTTGTTAGCTCCTCCACAAACACCGTAATTTTTTGGAAAATATATCATTAGTACCTCATTTCTTTAATTATTATAACATTTAAATAATAAACAGGAAACTATTGTTAAAAGTATATTTTTTTGATAAAATATTGTAGTAAGGAAGTGATGATATGACTAATGATGAAACTAGAGTTGTTGAGACACAAATCATTAAAGATAGTAATACTAAACGTTCGCTAATTAAAATATGTGAAGACTTACAAGAAAGAGGATATAATCCAACTAAACAAATCGTTGCATATTTAGTTAGTGGTGATCCTGGATATATTTCTAGTTATAAAGAGTGCCGAAATAGAATGCTTGAGTTTAAAAGAGAAGACATTCTTGAATTAATGCTTGAAAGTTATATTTCATAATGATTTATTTAGGATTAGATTTGGGAAGTAAAACTTTAGGAATTTCAATAAGCGATAGAACATCTACTATTGCTACATCTTTGGATGTAATAAGATATAAAGATTATGATGATTTATTAGAAAGTCTTAGTAAAATAGTTATTGAAAGAAAAGTAGACTCATTTGTTTTAGGGAATCCTATAAACTTAGATGGTAGTTTATCTAAAAGAAGTGAAGAGACATTTAAATTTAAAAAACTACTTGAAGAAAAATTTTCTAAAGATGTATATATGCAAGATGAAAGACTTTCAACTGTTGAGGCTGAAAGAATTCTTATAAGTAATGATACAAAAAGAAAAAATAGAAAAAAAGTAATAGATAAAGTTGCAGCTACTATAATATTACAAGGATATTTAGATAGGAGTAACAATGAAAAATAATGTTTTAACTATAAAAGATGAATCTGGAAAGAAAAAAGAATATAGAATTCTTTTTAATATAGAAAGTACTACTAATAATAAATGTTATGTTGTTTATACAGATGATTCTAAAAATAAAAATGATGAAATTATTGTTTTTGCTTCTTCTTATGTGCTAAGCTCAAAGGGCAATATGACTAAATTGAAATCGATTACAGATAAAAATGAATTTAATTTTATTAGCAAAATATTAAGTTCATTAGTAGAAAGTGAGAAATAATGATTAAAAAAGTTTTTAGTTTAAAAAAATTATTGATATTTATATCTATAATAGTAATTTTATTGTGTGCTTTTATGGTATTTGCATATTTTTATTTAATAGGGCCAAGTGAAAAAAATGGAAAAGAAGTAGTTGTTTATGTAAGTGAAGGACAAACTTATAGTAGTATTAGTTCTTTATTAAAAGATAATAAGTTAATTAAATCTAAAGTAGCATATAAAATATACATAAAATTAAATAATCCAAAAGATCTAGAATATGGTAACTATACATTAAATACTTCTTCTAATGTTAAAGATATAATTGAGACTATGAAAAAAGGTAGCGAAAATCCTGATACAATAAAAACAGTTACATTTATTGAAGGAAAAAATATGAGGTATGTTATAGATACAATAGTTAAAGAATTTGATATAACTGAAGAAGAAATATTAAATACTTTAAATGATAGTACATATTTAGATAGTTTAATAGAAAAGTACTGGTTTTTAACAAAAGATATTAAAAACAAGAATATATATTATTCTCTTGAAGGATACTTATATCCAGATACATATGAATTTTATACTAATGCTAAAGTAAAAGATATATTTAAAAAAATGTTAGATAATTTGGAAATTAAGCTTTCTAATTATAAAGAAGAAATTGAATCTAGTAAATATAGTATTCATGAAATGATCACGCTTTCTTCAATAATTGAATTAGAAGCTGGTAATGCTAGTGACAGAAAAGGAGTGGCAGGAGTATTTTACAATAGACTTAGTAATAACTGGTCTTTAGGAAGTGATGTTACAACATATTATGCTGAAAAGATAGATAACTTTTTAAGAGATTTAAAACAAACTGAATTAGATAGTTGTAATGCATATAATACTAGAAGTTCTTGTATGTCAGGTAAATTACCTGTTGGGCCTATATGTAATGCAGGATTAAAGTCAATTGAATCTGCTATTGAGCCTACTAAGCATAAATATTATTTTTTTGTAGCTGATAAAAATGGAAAAACATATTTTAGTAAAACAAATAGCGAACATGTTAATACTGTATCTAAATTAAAAAAAGAAGGATTGTGGATAGAATACGAAAGTTAATTGAAAAAATAGAAAAATATGGTATAGATAATAATGTTCCAATAATGAGTAAAGATACTATAATAGAACTAAATAAAATAATAAATAATGAAAAAGTAACTAGTATTTTAGAAATAGGGACAGCTATAGGATACTCCACAATATGTTTTGCTAATAATGAAAATATAAAAAAAGTAATAAGTATTGAGAGAGATAATTTAAGATACTCTATTGCTAAAAAAAATGTGCTTGAAAGTAATCTTTCTAATATAAAGTTGATAAATGATGATGCTTTTAATATAGAATTTAAT
>JAAZDL010000117.1 GCA_012512795.1 Mycoplasmatota bacterium | reverse complement strand
TCCTCCTAAAATATATAATATTAGTGAAAGAAATTTTTATGTAAAAATAATAAGTATAAAAACAGATGGAGATAAATTAACTCTTAATTTAAAAGGCAAAGAACAATTAATTGGAAATTATTATTTTAAAACTGAAGAAGAAAAAAACAAATTTATAGATGTATATAAATTAGGTGATTATATAGAAGTAGTTGGTAATTTAAAGCTACCAACTAATAATACTATTCCTAATACATTTAACTATAAAAATTATTTAAAATCTAAAAAAATAAATTATATTTTAAATATAGAATCATATAAAAAAATTAAAAGTAATAAAAATATATTTTTAAAATTAAAAAATATTATGTATGACAGAATATATAAAATTGAAGATAACGAATATTTATATGCATTTATTCTAGGAAATGGTTCTTATATAGATAGTGAGTATTATAATAGTTTTAGAATAAATGGTATCACTCATTTATTTGCTTTATCAGGTTCTCAAGTTATATTAATATCAGATATATTGTCAATAATGTTAAAGAGACTTAAAGTAAATGAAAAACTTTCTTTTATAATTACATCTTTTTTTGTTATACTTTTTACTTTTATAGCTTCATTTGCTTCTTCACTTCTAAGAGCAACAATTACTTTTATACTTACTAGTTTAAATAAAATATATTATACATTTATTAAATCAAAATATTTGCTATATTTAACTTTTATAATTATGGTAATATATAATCCTTTTTATATTTATGACTTAGGATTTATTTTATCTTTTACTATTACTTTTTTTCTTATAATAATTGGCGAAAATATTACTTTGAAAAATAAAATATTTTCATCTGTTTTTACTTCTTTTATATCTTTTTTAGCGAGTACTCCGATATTAATAAATAATTTTTATGAAATTAATACTATAGGTTTTATAAATAATTTGTTTTTTATTCCATATGTAACATATATTGTTTTTCCATTATCAATATTAACATATGTTTTTAAATCTTTATCACCTTTTTTAAAGTTTTTCACTAATATAATGGAAAAAATATCTTATTTAAGTAGTACATTGTTTAGTTTTAATATTTATTTTGTTGAAATGAGTTTGTTGGTCATTTTAATTTATTATATTATACTTATAAATATAATAAAAAAGAAAAAGATATTTTTAATAATCTTTTTTATACTAATATTAGTGTTTTCTTATCATAAACAAAATCTTGATAAAAATACATACTTATATTTTATAGATGTTGGGCAAGGTGATAGTATCTTAATAAGAACAAAAAATAACAAATCTATAATGATTGATACAGGTGGGAAAGCAGAATATGAAAAAGAAAAGTGGCAATTAAAAAACAATAATTTTAATTTAATGGAAAACACTATAATACCTTTTATAAAAAGTAAAGGCATTAAAAAACTTGATTATCTTATTTTAACTCATGGAGATGCTGATCATTCTGGAAATGCACCAAATTTAAAAAATAATTTTATGATTGATACTATATATATAAATAAAGGAAAAATTAATTATTTAGAAAATAAAGTAACAAATAATATTTTGTTAGATAGTTATTTGAAAATAGATAATGTTGAGTTATATTCATTAAATGATGTAATATATGAAGATGAAAATCAAAATAGTATTATATTACTTCTAAAAATATATAATTATAAAATACTTCTTATGGCAGATGCTTCTAAATTAAATGAAAAAGACATAATAAGTAAATATAATTTGCAAAATATTGATATGTTAAAATTAGGACATCATGGAAGTAATACATCGACAAGCGAAGAGTTTATAGTTTATACAAACCCTAAAGAATGTATAGTATCAGCTTCTTTAAATAACAAGTATAATCATCCATCTCCTCAAACAGTAAAACTTTTAAATGATTATAATATTAAATTTTATGAAACTTCAAAAAACGGGACAATAGAATATATTATTAATGAACATCGTTTTATTACCAATACTTATAGTCCTTAAATAAATTTATATACAAAGTTAACTACCTTTTATTTTAAAGACAATTATTATATAATAATATTATGAGTAAAGAAGATTTCTTAAAAATAGATTATGTAAATGATTTTTTTAGTTATATTCATAAAAAAAATTATTCATCTAATACAGTTATATCTTATACATCTGATCTGTATTACTTTTATTTGTTTATAAATAAAAGCTTACTTATTGCAACTGAAGATGACATAAGACTTTATTTATCTAATTTAAAAAAGTCAAATGAAGCAAGTACATCAATAAGAAGAAAAATATCATCATTTAAATCTTTTTATAAATTTTTGTATAAGAATAATTATATAGAAAAAGAATCATATCCTTTAGTTAGAATAGCATATCCTAAGAC
>JAAZDL010000116.1 GCA_012512795.1 Mycoplasmatota bacterium | reverse complement strand
TTAAAATTCATTATTTTTCTTCATACTCAGCATCTTTAACATTATCTTTAGCTTGATCATCTTTTTCTTCTTCGTTTGAAGATTCCTCACTAGCTTTTTGACTTTCAGCTGCTTGTTCTTGATATACTCTAGTTGATAATTCCATTACTTTTGAAGATAACTCTTCACTAGCTTTTTTAATATCATCTATTTCTTGTTTCTCTAAAGCATCTTTTGTATCTTTTATTAATTTTTCAATTGTTTCTTTTTCATCGTCTTTAACTTTATCAGAGAAATCTTTTAAAGTTTTTTCAGCAGCAAACACCATTTGTTCTGCATCATTTTTAATTTCTGCTTCTTCTTTTTTCTTATTATCTGCTTCTTTGTTAGCTTCAGCTTCTTTCATCATTTTATCTATTTCTTCTTCAGTTAAACTAGTTGAAGCTGTTATAGTTATAGCTTGTTCTTTGTTAGTTCCTAAATCTTTTGCTTTTACATTTACTATACCATTAGCATCTATATCAAAAGATACTTCTATTTGAGGCACTCCTCTTGGTGCTGGAGGTATATTAGATAATTGAAAATGTCCTAAAGTTTTGTTATCCATAGCCATAGGTCTTTCACCTTGTAAAATATGAATATCAACAGCAGGTTGATTATCAGCTGCAGTACTAAATACTTGAGACTTTGTTGTAGGTATAGTAGTATTTCTTGGTATTAATACTGTCATAACATTTCCTAATGTTTCTATTCCTAAAGATAAAGGTGTTACATCTAATAAAACTAAATCATTAACTTCTCCAGTTAAAACCCCACCTTGTATAGATGCACCCATAGCAACTACTTCATCAGGGTTTACTTCTTTACTAGCTTCTTTACCTAACTCTTCTTTAACTAATTCTTGAACGCATGGAATTCTTGTAGACCCACCAACAAGTAAAATTTTCGAAATATCTTCTTTTTTCAATTTTGCTTCTTTAAGAGCATCTCTTACTGGTTTTCTAGTTGAATCAACTAAATCGTGAATTAATTCTTCAAATTTAGCACGAGTTAAATTTGTATCTAAATGTAAAGGTCCACTTTCTCCTTGAGTAATAAAAGGTAAACTAATTTGAGTTGTTTTAACACCACTTAAATCCTTTTTAGCCTTTTCTGCTCCTTCTTTTAATCTTTGCATTGCTAATTTATCTTTTGATAAATCAACACCATTTTCTTTTTTAAACTCACTAACTAGGTATTCAATAATTCTATTGTCAAAATCATCTCCACCTAAACTGTTATTTCCGCTAGTAGATTTAACTTCAAATACTCCATCTCCTAGTTCTAACACAGAAACATCAAATGTTCCTCCACCTAAGTCATATACTAAAACAGTATGAGTATTTTCTTGTTTATCAAGACCATAAGCTAAAGCGGCAGCTGTTGGTTCATTTATAATACGTTCAACTTCTAATCCTGCAATTTTACCAGCATTTTTAGTTGCCTGTCTTTGAGCATCATTAAAGTATGCAGGAACTGTAATAACAGCTTTAGTTACTTCTCCTCCTAAATATGCTTCAGCAGTTTGTTTCAAATTCATTAAAATTTTAGCACTTATTTCTTCAGGTGTATATTTTTTTCCTTCTGCTTCAACAGTTTTTTTAGTTCCCATTAATCTCTTAATAGAAAGAATTACATTTGTTGATGTTTGAGCTTCACGCTTAGCTACATCTCCAACTCTTACTTCACCATTTTTAAAACTTACAACTGAGGGAGTTGTTCTATTCCCTTCAGCATTTGGTATTACTTTTGGCTCGCCTCCTTCTAAGACTGATACACAACTATTTGTTGTACCAAGATCAATACCAATAACTTTATTTATTTTTGCCATAAAATATCATTTCCTTTCTTATTTATTAACTTTTACCATTGCTGGTCTTATTAATTTATCTTTATATTTATAACCTTTTGTTAAAACTTCTAACACCACATTTTCAGGTTTATTTTCATCGTGTTCTGTTAATACTGCTTCAGCTACATGAGGATCAAACTCTAATCCTAATACTTCAACTTCTCGAACTTCCATTTTATCAAAAATAGAATTTAAATTACCAAGTATCATTTTAAATCCACTTAAGAATTTGCTTACCTCATCAGATAGATCGTTATCATCCATCATAACAGCTCTTTCTAAATTATCTTTTATAATTAAAATTTCTTTTACGAAATCTTCTCCTTCATACATAAGCATCTTACTTATTTCACTTTGTGTTCTAGTTTTAAAATTCAAGTATTCTGCTTGCAATCTTATATATTTTTCTTCAAGTTCTTCAGTTTTAGCAGTTAAAATACTTACTATAGTATCTGAATCAATGCCACTACAACCTGAACAACTATCACAAGAACTTCCACATGTTGTTTCCTGTTCACATGTACACTCAAGACCTTCCTCACATCCACAGTCACAATTGTCATTGTAGTTACATGTGTTTTCCTCTTTAATTTCTTCTTTAATTATTTTTTCTTTTTTAGTTTTTTTCAAGACTGTTCTTCCTTTCCTCTATTTTCAATATGTTTTTTTAAATATTCTAACATATTTACTACTCTATCATATTCCATTCTTTTTGGACCAATAATCGCTATAGTTCCTTCAAGCCCATTAACATTATATTTTGTCTTTACTATAGTTACATTATCATCAAATTCACTTTCTTTACCAATATATACTTTAACCTCATCTTCAGTTTCTTCAATTTTACTCACCATATCTTTACTTTCAAATTTACTTATAATGTTTTTAACATCATCAACTGTATTAAATTCCGGTTGTTTTAATATATTAGTCTTCCCACTAAACTTAACATCTCTTTCATTTGTAAAGTTTGATAGTGCATTATAAAATGCATTATATACCACTTCGTAATTCTTAATATAATTTCTTATTATTGGTTTAATTTCAAACTCTAACTTACTAGGAACTTCATCTATCGGAGTCCCAATTAACATCTTGTTTAATAGTTCTGTTGTTTTTGATATCTCAGATAATTCAACATTTTCATCAAATATTATTGTTTTATTTTCAACATGTCCTTTATCAGTTATTACAACAGCAACTAATTGTCTACTGTTTATAGGTATAACTTCAACTTTAGCTAAACTATTATCTTTTGATTCTTTACCAAGCACAACAGAAGTGTAATTTGTCATATCGCTTATTATCTCCAAACTTTTACTTATTGCATCATTAAGATCAAGTTCATTATTATTAAATATAGTTTGAAGTTTTAGCATATCTTCACCACTAATTTTCTTAGGCTCCATTAAATTATCAACGTAAAATCTGTAGCCTATTTCTGATGGAATCCTTCCTGAAGATATATGTGTTTTTTCTAAATAACCAAATGTTTCAAGTTCTGCCATATCATTTCTAATGGTTGCACTAGAACATTTAAACTTTTTACATAACGACTTACTTCCAACTGGTCTAGCAGTTTTTATATGTTCTTCAACTATATTTTTTAGTAATTCTTTTTGTCTCGTACCTAGCACACTACACCTCCAATTTAGCACTTTTCTTTTTTAGTGCTAAAACTATTATATTATCTTTTTTTAGCATTGTCAACACCTGAGTGCTAATTTTTTTAAAACAAAAAAAGATCCGCTATTAAGAGAACCTTTTTTAGATTAACTACATTTATTTATCTTTGAATTTTCATTGATCTCTTTTAAAAAAGATTTACTTTTAGTACGTACTCCTGAATACTCTTTATAATACTCATCTATTATTTCGTCAATCTTATCTCTTACTTTATCATCTATATCTAAGTTACTAATCTTAGATATATCAACATAATTATAAAGCCTTAACATTTTTAAAACTTTAGGATCAATTAAATGTTCATTATTAACACAATTCGAACAAACATATCCACCTTTAGAGATAGAGAGTGTACATACTTTTGTATTTCCACATTTTACACATTCATCTAAATTTAAATTTATACCTAAATAATTTAAGTATTGAAGTTCTAGTATATTAGTAATTACTTTAGGATCTAATCCTTCTTCTATTTTATTAATTGAAGAAATAAGCATTTTATATATTTCCTCATCCATACTTTGCTTATATACATCAGTAGATAATTCTACTATATAAGTTAAATAACTTATTTTATTAATATCACACTTTATATTTATAAAATAATCTTTTATATCTCCATCTATCAATGTAGAAAGTCCTTGTTTTTTATAATACAAATGAAAAATACCATAAGCAAACTTTTCACTAGGAAGTTTCAACTTACTTTTCATGCTTTTACATCCTTTAGAAATACATCCTATTATCCCATATTCAGGAGTTAGTATATTTATTATTTTACTACTTTCTTTATATGAAATAGAACTTATTACTATACCTTCTACACTTATAATTTCCATATTCAAGTTAAAGCATAAAGATTATCTTTATGCTTGTTTACCTTTCTTTATATATTTAATCATTATTTACTAAATATCCTAAATCTTTAATAAATTTTTCTTTTTCTCTCCATTTTTTAATTGTTTTACAATAGAGTTCTAAATAAACTTTTTTTCCTAGAAGTTCTTCCATTTCAAGTCTTGCTTCTTTACCTATTGTTTTAATCATTTCACCATTTTTCCCAATTATTATCTTTTTCAACGACTCCCTATCGACAATTATATCTACATAAACACTTATTATGTTCTTATTTTCTTCATATCCAATAAGCTTACATGATATAGAATGCGGAACTTCTTCATTAGTATGAATAAATATTTTTTCTCTTACTAATTCTTGTAACCTAAAATCCATTTCAGCAGTAGTAGTTTCATTATCTGTAAAGTATTTTACATTATCAGGTAAATATTCTTTTAATACTTTTATTAATCTATCGATGTTGTCATTTTGAATTGCTGATATTGGTATAATTTCAGCAAATTCATATAGATCTTTATATTCATTTATCTTAACTAATATTTCATTGTCATTAAGTTTATCTATTTTATTTAATATTAAAAATACAGGTTTTTTTATATTCGAAAGTTTTTCAATTATAAAAGAATCACCTTTTCCAAGAGATACAGAAGCATCTACTACAAAAAGAATTATATCTACATCATTAATAGAGTAGTAAGCTTGAGAATTTAAAGCTACTCCAAGTTTATCAATAGGTTTGTGTATACCTGGAGTATCAACAAATACTACTTGAGTGTCTTCTTCATTATAAATACCTTCTACTAAGTTTCTAGTTGTTTGAGGTTTAGGAGAAATTATAGCTACTTTTTCTTTAATTATAGAATTTAATAATGTAGACTTTCCTGTATTAGGTCTGCCAATAATACTTACAAAACCACTTTTCATACTATATCAGAAAC
>JAAZDL010000115.1 GCA_012512795.1 Mycoplasmatota bacterium | reverse complement strand
TTATATATGCTTGTATAGGTATCCATCCACATGAAGCAAAAGATGTTCCGGTAGACTATCTTGATATACTAAGGGATTTATCCAAACATAAAAAAGTTGTTGCAATAGGAGAAATAGGCCTTGATTATAGTTATGATAAAGATAATAAAGAAAAACAAATTAAATATTTTACTAAACAACTAGATTTAGCTATAAAATATAATCTTCCCGTTATCATTCATACAAGGGACTCGATTCAAGACACTTTTGATGCTATTAAAGATAGAAAATTAACAGGAATAATACATTGTTTTAGCGGTAGTATTGAAATGGCTAGAGAGTTTATTAAAAAAGGTTTTTTATTAGGAATAGGCGGAGTTTTAACATTTAAAAATTCTAAATTACATGAAGTTATTGAAAATATTGATATTACTAATTTGGTTTTAGAAACTGATAGTCCTTTCCTTACTCCAGAACCGTTTAGAGGTAAGCAAAATAATCCTTCAAATGTTTATTATGTAGCTAAAAAAATAGCTGAAATTAAAAAAATGACAACACAAGAAGTTATTGATATTACAGCTAAAAACGTAAGTAAAATCTTTGACATTTAAATATAGTTATAATATAATTTATATATGGAGAGTATATGAAAGAATACATAAAAAGTAGAATTATTATGGCTTTAGAGACAATTATACTAGTAGTTATAACTTTTTCTTTAGGTAAAGGTTCTTTTGCTGAGTCTTCTTTACTAATTGCTATGAACGAAAACTTAGATAAATCAGTTGATAAATCAGTTTTAGTTAATTCACAAAAAGAATTATATGAAAAGGGTTTGTTTGCTCCTAAATATACATTTAAAGGAGAATTAACTGGATATGCAGGAGATTGTGCTTTGTGTTCTGGTTATTTGGCTTGTCCTCCAAGAACAAATGTACTAAAAGAAGGAATATTATTTGAAGATAGTACATACGGAACAGTTCGAATTGTTGCAAGTAGTAAAAATTATCCTTGTGGAACAATATTAAAATTTAATGTAAAAAAAATATCTGAAAGCCCTATTATTGCAATCGTGTTAGATCGCGGAGTTGGAGGAAATGTTATTGATTTGCTTACTGAAAATGAAGATTATGCAATTAAAAAGATAGGAAGAGTAAAAAATTTAGAGTTTGAAGTTTTACTAGAAGGGTGGAAAAAATGAAAAATTTTGATTATAAGAAATCGCTTGGTCAAAATTTTTTAATTGACAAAAACATAATTAATAAAATAGTTAGTTCTATTAAGTCAACAAATAAAGACTTAATAATAGAAATAGGCCCTGGATCAGGTGCTTTAACTAAAGAGTTAGTAAAGAAAGAATCGGATCTTATTTGTTTTGAAATAGATAAAAGACTTAAAGATGAATTGCTATTAATTAATTCTAATAATCTTAAAATTATATTTGAAGATTTTATGAAAATAAATATTAAAGACTATATAGATAAAAATAAATATAATAAAATATATTTTGTTGGTAATTTGCCATATTATATTACAACAGCCATTATAAATAAGATATGTGATGAGTCTGATCCAGAAGAAATAACAATAATGATACAAAAAGAAGTAGCAGATAGATTTACGGCAAAGCCTAAGAGTAAATCATATAGTTCCATAAGTGTTTTTCTACAATACAATTTTAATATAATAAAATTATGCGATGTTAGTAAGAATAGTTTTATTCCGATACCAAAAGTAGATAGTGCTGTTATAAAATTAAAAAAGCGAAAAAAAGAAAATCTTAATAATATTAATCATTTCTATAAACTAATAAAAGATTCTTTTCAATTTAAGAGAAAAAACTTAAGAAATAACCTTAGAAATTATGATTTAGAACAAATAAACAAAACATTATTTAAATATGGAAAAAGCTTTACTTCAAGGGCAGAAGAGTTAACTTTAGAAGAATTTATAGACATATCTAATTCTCTTAATTAAAAGTTATTTAGATTTGTTACAAAAATATCTTGTTTTTTCTTATAAACACACAATAAAATCAAGTATTAAATTAAATAAAAATGATTGCTATTCAAAAATATTTGTATTATAATTAAGTTGACTAATTGTTAAGGAGGTACTCATGGAAATTACATCAGTAAAGATTCGTAAGGTTGAAAGAGAAAATTCTCGTATGAAAGGAATAGCTTCAGTTGTTATTGACAATGCTATTGCTATTCATGACATAAGAATTATAGAAGGTGATAGTGGACTATTTATCGCAATGCCAAGTCGTAAAACACCAGTAGGTGAATACAAAGACATTGCACATCCTATCAACCAAGAAGTTAGAACTATGTTTGAAAAAGAAATTCTTGATGCTTATGATAAAGCTGAAGATGTTCAAACTCAAAATAGTGACGAAGAATAATTATGATATAAGAAGTTACTCCTGTGACTTTTTTTCATAATTTTTTTTATGCTTAAATTTTACAAAAATAATGTAAAAGAATCAGTAAACAATTGAAATTCAATATCCTGTTATGTATAATTAATATAGAAAATGGGGTAATTATGAAAAGAATGAGTCCTAAAGCAAAATTCAGAGTGACATTTCTTGTAATAGGGTTTATAATAACTATTGTTCTTTTTGCTTCGTCTTCATTTTCTTATATTACTCAAATAGTAAAAAATAATAATGAAATAAAGAAACTTGAAGTAACATACAGC
>JAAZDL010000114.1 GCA_012512795.1 Mycoplasmatota bacterium | reverse complement strand
AGTGATTAATATGTTTAAATATAAAAAATATTCACTTATAACAATAACATTTTCTTTTTTAGTTGTTTCTTTTTTAGAATTAATAAAATATTTGTTTGTTGATTCAACTTTTTATGGTGTTATATATTTATTGTTAAATTTAGTTATATTTTTCTTTTTATTTCCTATGTTATACAACTATAAAAATAATTTTTCAAAAGTGAGAATTAGTAAGTTGTTAATAATTATATTATTAATGTTTGTTAATTCCTATATTTTACACCATATATTATTTAATTTTGTAAGTTATGTAGATACTTCTAAAGTTTACATAGAATCAATATATATTTATAGAAATATATTCAAAGGAATAATCCTATTAAGTTTAGTTATCTTTACTATATTTGAATCAAAACTTGATAAAAAGATTATTAAACTATTAAAGAGTTTAAATAATAAAAAGAAAAAAAACACATAAATATAATAACTTATGTAAAAAAGAACTAATAACATTTGACTTTTTAGCTGTTTTGTAGTATAATACAAAGCATATTTACAAAGGGGGTAAATAATTATGAACAAAGAATTAGTTGCTTTAATTAAACATCACATTTCTTACTTTAAAGAAAAGGATAAAATTCTTAGGGAGCATTTTAATGAAGAAAAAAATAAGGGTGCTTCTCATGAAGTTTTAGTTAAATCTGTTGAAGCTGTAAAAGAAAATGTGTCTAAGTATGAAAATGCTTGTAATGACTTAAGAGTTTACAAAGAAAAAGAAGAAGAGTTAACAAAGGCATCTGGTGCTCAAATGCTTGCGAAAGATGAGGAAGACTTCAAACAAAAGGTTGAGGAATTTGAAAGAGTTGCTAATGAATACCTAAAGTTTGAAAAACAACTAGCTGATAAGTATAATTTTGATTTAGGGCATGATAATGATAAAAATTCTGAATTAGAAGAAGATGAAGATGAAGTTGTAGCTGTGACAGCACCTAAAGGAAATAAAGGCAAAAAAATAATAGCTGCATTAATAGCTGCTGGTATTATTTTTGGGGCAGGAGTACATGTTTCTAATATTATGAATAAAACTGAAGTAGCTCAAGTTCAAGACGAAGAAGACAAAGAAGAAACTAAAAACGAAAATTTAAAAGCTGGGGAATATGGTACTTTTAAAGATGTATCAGAAAAAGAACAAGTAGAAGCTAGAGCAAAATATATATATGATGAATATTATAGTAAGTTTATTGGTGATTTATCAACAAGTGAACAAAAAGAAGCATCAGTAGAGAATATAGCTAATACAATTAGAGTATTAAATGGTGAACTACCATTAGATGTTGATGGAAATGCATATTTTGATGCTAACTTAGTTGATGAATATGGGCAATTATTTGTAAAAGTAGTTTGTGATTTACCATCATCACCTGAACTTGATAGAGTTTACCATGTACCATCACACTTATTTGCTGTAGATGGTAGTGAATCATCTGAGTTTTTAAAACCATATGACGAAGATTATTCTAATATCGCTAAAGGAAGAAATGCTGGAGATAATGTTAAGACTGAAGAAGCAATTAGATCATTAGCTACTAAAATGTGGAGACAATGGTCATTACAAGGAATGTACGGAGAAGTTAGTCCTTATGATTTAAATCCTAAAGATAGAACTATGGTGTTCCTTGGGTCAATGGCAAAATTCGGTCAATATCCATTTGAGTATTCTCTTAATAATAAAACTGCAACTTGTATTGATGCTTGTTTAGATTATAATAATCCAAGTGTAATAAAAAAATTAAGTGCTAGTGAAATTTTTGTAGGAGTAACTAGTGGAAAATGGGATACAGTTATAGCAAAAGCTGCAGGAATTGAAGTTGATGCTGAACCTGATTCAATAGTTTTCCAAAAAGATTTAGAAGACACTTTAGAATTTAAATATAGAGAATTAAAACAATTAACTATAAAGTAGTGAATAGGGGGGGAAAATTATGTATAGTAATGAAAGAGGATCTGGATTTAACTTATTAGATTTATTTATTAAAATTATATTTGCTGCTGTGTTTATATTTATTCTAGTATGGCTATTTCCAAAAGTTCCAAATATGAAACCATTTTACAGCAATGTATTTAGAGAAAATATTAAATATATGCAAGAAGCTGGTGAAAGTTATTTTACAGTAGAAAAATTACCAACTAAAGAAGGTGAAAGTAGCAAAATAACTTTAGCTGAGATGTTTGATAAAAAATATGTTTTACCTTTCGTTGATGAAAATGGCAATTCATGTAATCAATATGATTCATATGTAAGT
>JAAZDL010000113.1 GCA_012512795.1 Mycoplasmatota bacterium | reverse complement strand
TTACCTAACTTTTGAATTTCTGTTACGATTTGCATAGCAAGTTCTCTGGTTGGCGTAACAATAAGACATTCAACATTTTTAGATTGAAAATCAATGTTATTTAATAGTGGTACAACAAAAGAAGCTGTTTTTCCTGTTCCAGTTTCAGCTTCTCCAATAATGTTTTTGCCGCTTAATATTACTGGTATAGTTTGTTCTTGTATTGGCATCATTTCTTCAAAGCCAATACTTTCTAAACCTTTCTTTAATTTTTCGTTTATTTGTAATTCTGTAAATTTCATATTTACCCCTTCTCATTAAAAAAGAGAATCCTTCTAAATCAAAGGACTCCCTCAATTAAAACTAAGAGTGATTATAGCATAATATTTTAATTTGGTCAACATACTTTCATTGACATTAGTAATGTTTTGTGTTAAACTTATCTAGTACTTCCAAATAGCATAGTTAATATATTATATATAAGGGGTATGGTTAAGGAGGTATATAATGAAAAAAGGTACAGTTAAATTTTTTAATGTTACTAAAGGTTTTGGTTTCATTAAAAACGATGAAAATAGCGAAGAAATTTTTGTACATGTATCAGCTTTAAACGATGGTCTTAAAGAACTTAAAGAAGGTCAAAAAGTTTCTTATGAAGTAGAAAAAGATCAAAGAAGTTCTAAAGATAGAGCTGTTAATGTATCAGTTATTTAATTAACAATAAAAAACTAGTTTATACTAGTTTTTTTTTATCTATTCATAGATTTTTCTATACCATGTTCATCACAATAGTTTTGAAATATATTATAAAATTCATTAGTATCTATATGATACTCATCAGGAACATCAAACATAACTCTTTCTACAAGTTCATCAACAATTAGTTTTGCATCATCATATGAAGTATTTGGAGTAATGTGTTTATTAAAATACATCTTAGAAATATAATTATATATTGGATAGTATTCTTTTTCTTCTATGTTTAAGTGTTCACTATGATAATCTTTATATTGAGTTTCTATAAGTTCAAATATAGTCTTAGCATAGTTAACATCGTTATTATGTTCATCTAACTTACTAGCATAGTATGTTAAACTATGATTAACATAGTCAGATAGTTTATAATTATCCATGCATTCTATCATAAGTGAGTGATAATTACTTTGAAGTTGATATGCTATATCTCTTTCTTCATAGTCAAATAGACTAACTGCGAATATAGAGTTTAATGCCTCAGCAGTTGTTATGCCTGACATAGTTAATCCTTCACATTGCACTCTTATTTGTTTATTTTTAGTATCCCAAAACCCAGTTCTAAGCACATGAGATAATTCATGAAATATAACTTGATATTCCCAAGTACCTTTTTTATACTCATAGTCCTCTGATACATATATTTTATTTTCAGTTCTAATATAACATCCATAAGAATCAACTGATAAACTAGCAAGCATTAATTCTTGTTTATCACATTCAATAATTTCCAAAGTTTTTAAGTTTTCATATAGAACTCTAAGTTCTGCATCTGGATGTTTTTCATTTAAAGCATTAACGTATTCATGTAAAATAGGTACAAATCTATCACTTATTTTTTTATTGCCATCTATTGTTTTATGTATTTGCTCTATTGAAACATTATCATAGTCTAATACTTTGTTTAGATAGTTCATATCATATATATATATATAATTTAACCAATCACTTTCTAAATAAGTTTCAACTTCAATTTTTTCATTACCATCTTCAACTATAAAAGGAAGTTGGCTAGTATTATCTTTATCATCTTCTAAAGTAAAAGATATTTGATTTTCACTCTTAGGTGCTGTATATACTTCTTCATACCTACTAGTAGTTCTATCAGTATCTACATTCATTAATTTAAATACATCATCTACACCATAGTTCATACAACCAGTTAACAAAGTAGTAAGTGTTAATGTGGTTAAAACACCGCCTATAAACACTTTAGGAACAAGTTTAATTTTACTTTTTTTATTATCTCTTATTGCTTTCATAGTTAGTGGGTAATGACAAAACACTTTTTCTAATTCAAATAATTCTTCAATTGTAATATATGAGTAAGTGTTATCTTTGTTGACACCTAAGAAAAAATATTTATCATGATTGTCAAGTAGTAATTGATAGTATTTGTTTTTAAAAGTGAATTTTAAAATTTTTCTATATTTTACCATTTTATACCTCTATTTTGATTATAACAATATGTTTTTATTATAACAACATGTTTGATATATTAATTGACACCTAAAAAATAGTAATGTATACTTAATACATAATACAGAAGGTGAAAAATGATTGTATATTTATTTGACAATTATAACTATAATAAAGTAGTTCTTCCCATTAAAATAAATGGTGTTTACCCTTTATATATAAATGATAGAACTTTTTTAGGTAACATAGAAGAAAAAAATGGTAAATGGAATATCACTTTAGGTGAGAATATTACTTTTAGTGAAGATGATATATCTGAAGTTAAAGTTAATACTTCCTTTATATTAGAAAATAAGAAAACAAATTCTAAATACAATGTTTTTGTATCAGCTGTTTATGAATCTTATAAAAAATATTCTATTTTAACAGAATCATTTAAAATAGGTAGCGATTTTTCTTGTGATATAAGTTATGGTTTTAAGAATCTACCTAAAGAAACTATTGATATAAGCTATAAAAATGGTAAGTGGAACATTAATACAGTAGCTAATGATTTATTTATTTCAAATATGAGAAGTAAAAATGGTGTTGTTTATAATGGAGAACATTTATTTTATTATGGACTTAAAATAATTCTTGTTGATAAAATCTTAATGATAAATGAAAATGAGTTAATTAAAATTAATAATAGTTTTTCATTAATTGAAGAAGAAAATAAGATGCATGTAGTTGAATCTAATGTTGCTGATGATACTCCACTATTTTCTAAAGATGACTATTATTTTAAATCTCCAAGGTTTAATTCTATTGTTGAAGAAGAAAATGTTATAATTGATGAACCACCTGAGCCTATACAAGAAAATGATATGCCAGCTATACTTACAGTTGGACCTCAATTAACAATGGTTAGTACATCTATTCTTTCCTTAGTTTCTTATGTTCATTCATACTTAGAAGGAAGCGCGACTAAAAGTAGATTTAT
>JAAZDL010000112.1 GCA_012512795.1 Mycoplasmatota bacterium | reverse complement strand
GATATAATCTATTTATGAAAAATAAAAATTTAATTTCAAAACCTATAATTAAATATTTAGAAAATAATATTTTTGGTAATATTAAAACTTTTGAAAATATTTTATTTGAAGAAAATTCAAAAAAAGAAATCACATTATCAAATATAACAATTAATAGCTGTAAGTTTGTAAATATTGACTTTTCAAATATAAATTTTGATAATATTGAACTAGTGGATTGTATATTTGAAAACTGTGACTTATCAAATAAAGTCTTTGATAAAAAAACAATACATAGAGTAGAATTTAACAATTCTAAGTTATTTGGTTGTTCTTTTGCAGCTTCTTCATTAAAAAATATTATATTTGTTAATTGTAATTCTAAATATTTAAATTTATATACTACTAAAATGGAAAAAGTATTGTTTAAAAATAGTGATATTAGTGAATCTTATTTTTATGAAAGTAGTTTTAAAAATGTTTTATTTGAGAATACACTTTTAAAATCAATTGAAGTAATTAATACTTCTTTAAAAGATATTGACTTAACAACTTGCGATATAGAAAATATAAAAATAGATTTAAATTCAATGAAAGGACTAATAGTAAATATGTATCAATCTATAGAATTATCTAAGTATTTACATATTACTATAAAATATTAAAATGAAAAACGATAATATAAAAATTTTAAAAAATTTATTAACTTCTAAAAATATAAGAGAAAGTATAAATAATAATTTAGATGAATTACTTTCTTTAATACCGGAAATAAAACATATGATAGGATTTGAACATAATCATCCGCACCATCATTTAGATGTATGGAATCATGTTTTATTAGCAGTTGAAGAAGCAGAAAATAATTTTGATGTTAGATTATGTGTTTTACTTCATGATATTGGAAAACCTTTCTCATATCAAGATGAAGAAGTAAGACATTTTAAAAATCATGCTGTAGTATCAGCAAAAATGACAAATTCTATCCTTAAAAGACTAGGCTTTGATAAAAAATATATTGATAAAATTAACTATATTGTGTTAAATCATGATGAACCAATAATACTATCTGAAGTAAATAGTTCAAATAAAGATATTGAGATAATAAGATTAAAAGTTCAATATGCAGATACTAAAGCTCACGCACCAGATAAAATACAAAAAAGACTTTTAACACTAGATGCAATTGCTAAAGAATTATTATAATAAGTTTTGAATTTTTATAATTTCATCACAAAAATCGCATCTGTATTCTTGATCTTTTTTGCTAACTAATATAAATTTATGATTTATATTTTTTTCAATAGATGTAACACATCTAGGATTTTTACATTTTACAATATTTTCTATCTTGTTAGGTATATGTGGTTTAAATTTCTTTTTTACTACTTCATCTTCAATAATATTGATAGTTATATTAGGATCAATTAATCCTAATATATCTAAATCTATTTCTATTTCATTTTCTATTTTTATAATGTCTTTTAAACCCATTTTAACACTTGGGACATTCATTATTAATGCTACTCTATAGTTTGCCTTATCTAGAGCTAAAAAGTTAAATATACTAACCCCTACTCCTTGTTTAATATGATCAATAACTACACCTTTTTTAATTCCATTAATAGATAACATATAATCCTCCTTATTTAAGCCCTAATAATTTTAATATTAAAGACATTCTAACATACATACCATATTTTGCTTGTTTAAAGTATATTGCTCTATTATCACTATCTACCTCAACACTAATCTCATTTACTCTCGGAAGAGGATGCATTATACTAAGTGATTCTTTAGCTTTTTGTAATTTTAAATTATCTAAAACAAATATATCTTTTAATCTCAAGTAATCATCTTCATTAAAAAATCTTTCTCTTTGAACTCTAGTCATATAAAGAATATCTAAATCAAAAATAGATTCTTCTAGATTATCAGTTTCAATGAAGTTAATTTTACCTTTCATTAAAATCTCTTTTTTTATATAATATGGTATTTTAAGTTCTTCTGGAGATATAAATACAAACGACACCCCTGAATAATGTGACATAGCTTTTATTAAAGAATGAACCGTTCTTCCAAATTTTAAATCTCCACATATCCCTATTTTTAGGTTTTCAAATGTTCCTTTTACTTTAAATATAGTAAGAAGATCTGTCAGTGTTTGTGTAGGATGATTATGTCCTCCATCTCCAGCGTTAATTACAGGTATACTAGCATTTAAACTTGCTATTTTAGGTGCTCCTTCTTTTGGATGCCTCATTACTACAATATCAGAGTAGCATTCAATTGTTCTAATAGTATCTGCTATACTTTCTCCTTTTGCAACAGAACTTGAATTAGGTTCTGAAAAACCTATTACTTGACCTCCTAAACGAAGCATAGCTGCTTCAAAACTAAACCTTGTTCTAGTACTAGGTTCATAAAAAAGAGTAGCTAAGAGTTTCCCCTCACAACATTTACAAAACTTTTTAGGGTCTTCTATAATGTCATTTGCAAGTATCAAAATCTCTTCTAGTTCACTTGTCGATAAATCATTGGGGTCTATCAAACTTTTTCCTTTTAACATCTAATTCCTCCATAAAAGTTTAAAATAATAAAAAAAGATATGAATTTCAAAATTCATATCTTATTATTAATAAATTATTAAAAATATTTTTAGAAACACAATAAATTTTATCTATAAAATATTTCAAAAAATCACTTCCAAACTTTCTTCTTTAAAATTATACTAAATCTTATTATAAAATGCAACTACTTTTTTATATCTCACAAAGGAGATTCAAAAGAATAACTAAGTTTATAAAGAAAATCATCTAAAGTTATAGTTTTTCCATCAACAATTTCAACTTTAATATGTCTATTTTTTTTAAGAGCATCTCTAGCGCTTGTTAGATAATTTGATGGGCTAACAAAGATACTACCAAGTATTTCGGTAGGGTCTGCATCAGAAAAGACATATTCTCCATAACCTCTTTGCAATCCATAATACTGAGAAACATTATTCGAATAAAAACTTGCCATTAAAAACAGTTTTTCATAAGTTGTCTTAATCCCAACAAGATTACTATTATAATATACAATCAATAGCAAATCATTTTTAAATTCAGAGTTTAAATTTTTAATTAGTTGATATAACTTCTCAGAATATTTATCTAATAAGTCATCTTCATTTTCAGCAACTAATGCAATTTTTAATTCATTAGATAAAGTACTTATTCTAGACTCACGATAGAAATATGCTTCACCAGGGAATACTTTTTCTATATCTTCATGATAAACATATCCTATTTCATACATTTCAGCTCTTTTATCTTGGGCATTTTCACCTTTTTCCTCTGAATGTTTTATAAAATACACATAATTATTATTTTTACATTCATATATTCCTTGATATGGAAGATTTTTGTTTTCATAAACAATTTCATAGTTATTATTACATATACTTTTAACTATTTCAGGAAGTCTTTCTTTAATTTCATTTTTTGTTTCTCTTGTAGATAAGAATTCATTAATCGCTATTATAGAAATAGTAATTAATACAACTAAACATATAGCATATATATTTTTTCTTTTTTTAATACTAATTTGCTTTGTTAAATCCGTACTACAAAAAGGACAATATTTCATGGTTTCCTTAATTTCATTATTACACATTTTACATTTCATACATTACCTCTTATTTTTTTATTAAATATAATTATAAAAAATCCAATAAATACAAACACTAAACTTATTATTTGATTTAACGAAATTATAACATTAATATGACTGATTCTTAAGAAATCAAGAATAAACTTACTAGCTCCACATAAAATAAAATTTATACCTAAAATATTCCAAGTAAACTTATTTTTAACAATTTTATTTATCATATATATAAATATTAATATAAATACTATTGTTTCTACTAGCTGAACAGGAAATAAAGATACATTTTTAGGGGCTATAGATGAATATTTATAAACAACACTTCCTAAACCGTTATATTCTATACCGTGACAACAACCAACAAGAAAACAGCCAATTTTTCCTATCGCATACATTAAAGGGATTGTTGGCATAAAAGTAAATAGCATATCTTTTAAAGATTTTTTAAATTGAAAGCTAAATATTATTAAACATATAATAGCTCCAACAACACCTCCATAGGCAGATAATCCTAAACTAAGAAAATCAAATGTTCCATATTGATGATAATTTTGTATATATGTTAAAATTTTTGCTCCTGCAATAATTCCAATATTTTCATATATAAGGGCTCCAATAATTTCTTCTTTTGTAAAACTAAACTTTTTGCTAACATATATAACTACTATAATATTCGCTACTAATGAGAGCAAAATCATAATACTATATAATGGTATCTTTGTATTAAACATCTTACTTCTCCTTATCCTACACAAGAACTAGCAGCACTTGCACAAGATGCTATAAGAAAAACAATAGCAAGAATATATAAAACCAACATTCCAGAAATTGCAGCAAACAATGTTTTAATCGCTTTGGAATTAGGATATTTTATTAAAGCAGTTACTAATGTACCTAAGGAAAAAACATAAAAGAAATAGTTATATTTACGTATAATGAAACTCAATATTATACAAGAAAAAAAGATTGCAACATAAATTCCAACATTTTCTTTAGTCGTTTCCTCTTTGTTTTCTACATTGCTTGATATTTCAACAGTGATTGGAATCTTACATTGAGGACAAAATTTCCAACCAGGTTCTAATTTTTGACCACACTGGCATTTTACAAAAACTTCATTTTGAACTATTGGTTCAGTTGTTGGTTTTATATATGTTATATTTTTACCATTAACAAGGCTTGTAACATTTGGCGATTGTACTTTAGTTATATTTTGACTATTATTAATACTTTCTTTATATTTTAAATATTCTGGATCTTCAGCTAGTTTGCATGCAGGACAATAATGATAGCCATTAGGAATAGGCTTTCCGCATTTTTCACATATCATAACCATTACCTCTTTTAATTTAATATATTTTATATAAAAATTATAACACTTTCACATTTTATTTCAATTATATCAACAAAAAAAGTTAATCTAT
>JAAZDL010000111.1 GCA_012512795.1 Mycoplasmatota bacterium | reverse complement strand
TTCTGTGCCCAATCAAATTTTCCGCCGTCTATTATAAACATCTGTGATATAAGTTTAGCATACTCATTATAATCTATTGTCTTTTCATTTAAAACCTTGCTAAGGGCTTTAAACTTCTCTTTATAAAGGTCTGTATCATTATCGTTTAATGTATATCCATAAAATTCAATTGAATCTATTTCTTTTTTTACAGAAGTATCTTTAAAAAAATCAGTGTATACATTTATACCAAGAGTTGTAAATAAAGATATACCAACTATTATAAAAATTATAATAATTATTTTATCATGTTTCTTTTTCACATACACCAACCCTTTCAGATTCATTTTTAATTAGATCATGCACCACTATTCCATTAGATACATCTAATATATTATTTGCATACTTCTTTATTTTTTCAATATAATCACTTTCAATAGGAGTATCTCTAAGAGTTATATATTCATCATTAAGAGAATTATAATAAACATTGTTAGTAAGTACATTTCCATTAGGGAATACTACTATTTTCTCATTATTACTAAATATATCATTACCTAAAGAATACTTTTCTTTAAAACCAAACATATTAGCAATTGTTGGTAATACATCATACATACCCATTACATAATTAACTTCTTTACTAAGTTTTTTATCACCACTCCATATAATTAGAGGAGTATTCTTAAGAAGATCATATGCATAATTATCTAAATTAACATAGTTCTCATCTTCATCACTTATTAATGAATCTGTAACAGGATCATAATTATATAATCTATTAAATTCTTTTTTAGATAATTTTGATTCATGATCTCCATATAATACAACAATAGTATTTTCATTTAATTTGTTACTTTTTAACAGTTCAAAGAATGTCCCTAAAGCCTCATCAGCATAATGAGCAGATTTCAAATAGTTTCCCATAGAAGTAGATTCAAGATAATTAGCTACATCATTTTGAACTTTTCCATTTTCATCAGTATATTTATATTTCATTGTTACATCAAAGTCTCCATATTTATCAGTAGCACTAAAAGGAGAATGATTTGATAATGTAATAACAGTACCAAAGTAAGGTGTATGATTTTCTTTAATATCTTTTAGTTTTGTAATAAATTGTGAAAAGAATGACTTATCAGAAAGACCTAACCCTATATAATCCGGATCATTTACATCAGTAGGTATTTCATAAGAATCTTTTGCAAAAAAATCTTGATATCCTAACTTCTCATGCATAATCTTTCTATTCCAATAATCCGCGTTATTAGCATGTGTACTAAATGTATAATATCCCATTTCTTTAAAATAATTAGGCATAGCATAATACTCTCTATCGTAATAATTAACAAAAACTGTACCACTAGAAGAAGGCATTAAACCAGTTGTTAAAGTAAACTCAGTATCAGAAGAAGTACCTACACTTATTTGAGGATAAAAGTTAGAAAAATATATTCCTTCACTAGCCATTTTATTTAAGTTTGGTGTTACATACTTACCATCTATTTTTAAATTTATTAAAAAGTTTTGTATACTCTCAGCATGAATAAAAATAACATTTTTTCCTTTAAATATATTAGTATATTTATTTACTTTTACTGGTTCTGCCCAAACGCATGCATAATATTCTCTAAATTTTTTAGCTGCTTCATCATAACCAAATAATGTATTTAACTTCGGTTGTATACTTTGTACTAAGTCATTTAAAACATAAGTAGATATACCATATTTTTGAACAATAAATTCTCTATTCCACTGTTTAATAAATCTACTAGCATCTGAAGATGCAGCAGTAAATAATAAAGAAATAACTATCATAGAAGAAGTAGCTAAAGTATATATGAACATCTTCTTACCTTTTTCAGTTTTTTCTACTTCAAAGTAATATCTTCTTTTAGATAAATTTCTATGTATAAATACAAATATAACACCAAATATAATATAAACAAATTGATATAGATGTAATTTTTGAA
>JAAZDL010000110.1 GCA_012512795.1 Mycoplasmatota bacterium | reverse complement strand
ATTATTTGGTATATTAATTTATATGATGTTTGTTAAACTTGGTAATAATGGAAAAGGCTCATTTGATTTTGGTAAAAGTAGAGCAAAATTATCTGAAGATGGCGGGACTAAGACATTTAAAGATGTTGCGGGATTAAAAGAAGAAAAAGAAGAAGTTCAAGAACTAATTGATTTTTTAAAAAACCCTAAGAAATTTACTAAAATGGGAGCTAGAATTCCTAAAGGAGTATTACTAGTTGGTCCTCCTGGAACAGGAAAAACTTTACTTGCAAAAGCAGTTGCAGGTGAAGCAAAAGTTCCTTTCTTCTTTATAAGCGGCTCAGATTTTGTTGAATTATTTGTAGGAGTAGGAGCTTCTCGTGTTAGAGATATGTTTAAACAAGCAAAACAAACGGCGCCATGTTTAATATTTATTGATGAGATTGATGCTGTTGGTCGTCAAAGAGGAACAGGTGTAGGCGGTGGGCATGATGAAAGAGAACAAACTTTAAATCAATTGTTATCTGAAATGGATGGTTTTGCTGAAAATGAAGGAATAATAATAATGGCTGCTACAAACAGACCTGATGTTCTTGATCCAGCTCTTTTAAGACCAGGAAGATTTGACAGGCAAGTTACAGTTGGTAGACCTGATGTTAGAGAAAGAGAAGAAATTTTAGCAGTTCATGCTAAAAATAAAATATTAAATAAAAAAGTTAACTTAAAACATCTAGCTGCAAGAACTCCTGGATATTCTGGGGCTGATTTAGAAAATTTACTTAATGAAGCAGCTTTACTTGCTGTTAGAAGAAATAAAGATAATATTACAATGGATGAAATAGATGAAGCGACTGATAGAGTTTTAATGGGTCCAGCAAAAAAAAGTAGAAAAGTAACTGATTATGAAAAGAAAATAGTTGCATATCATGAAGCAGGTCATGCCGTGTGTGGGATTATTCTTCCTAACGGTGAAGAAGTACATAAAATTACAATTATTCCTCGTGGAATGGCTGGTGGGTATACACAGATGCTTCCAAAAGAAGAAAGAATGTTAGTATATACTAAAAAAGAACTAACTGAACAAATAACTACTTTGCTATCAGGTAGAGTAAGCGAAGAAATGTTCTTGAAAGAAACTTCAACAGGTGCAAATGATGGCTTCAAAAGAGCTACTAAGATTGCTAGAAGTATGGTTACAGAATATGGTATGAGTTCATTGGGACCTGTTCAATTTGAACATAGAAGTGAAAGTGTGTTTTTAGGAAGAGATTATAATCAATCTAAGAACTTCTCTGATCAAGTTGCACTTCAAATTGATCAAGAAGTTAAAAAAATTATTGATGAATGTTACAACAATGCAAAAAATATACTAAAAAATAATAAAAAATTAGTAGATGTTTTAGCTGAAACTCTAATGACAAAAGAAACCCTTACTAAAGAAGAAATAGAAGAGATTGTTGAAGAGAATAGCAATATAAAACTTTCTAAAGACGAAGAAGAACCGTCAGTTAAAGCAATTATAAAAAACGAAGACGAAAAAAAGGTTGAAAAATAATCAGCCTTTTTAATTATAATAAAAAATGTTATAATATTTTTGTTTAAAGGAGAAATACGATGATATTATTTATAGATACACACAGTACACTAATAACTATAGCAATAAAAAGCGAAGATAAACTATATGTTGACACTAAAGAAAGCAATTTTAGCCACTCTATATATGTAATGCCTATGATAGAAAGCTTATTTGATAAAAATAATCTTTCTATTAGTGATTTGACAAAAATTGTAGTGGTAAACGGACCAGGAAGTTTTACGGGAATTAGAATAGGATTATCTATTGCTAAAACAATAGCTTATGCTTTAAATATTGAAATTAACACTATATCAAGCTTAACTGCTTATTTAATAAGTAGTGATTTAAAAGGAGATAGAATGTGCATAATAACTGATAATAAAGGTATGTATATAGCAGCTGTTAATGATAAGAATGAAGTAATATTAGATGAAATGTATATACTTGAAAATAAATATAATTATCCAATTGTTGAAAAATCTCTCAATATAGAGAAAATATTAAACTATAGTTCCACTTTTAGAAGTGAAAATCCCCATTTTGTAAAAGCAAACTATATTAAAAAAATAAGTGTGGAGGAACAATGATAAATAAAGAAACGCTTTCGCAAACTGATTTTTTATATAATTATGTAGTCAGTGGTAGTGTACTAGGATATTTAGAAATAAGAATAGTTGATAATGTGATAGATATTATTAATATTTTTGTTAATGAAGAAAATAGAAATCAAAAAATAGCAACATCTCTTATGAATCATATGTTTGAAAATGAAGATTACAATAAAATAATGTTAGAAGTCAACGAAAATAATATAATAGCTTTGAATTTATACAAAAAACTAGGATTTAAAGAAATTAGTATTAGAAACAAGTATTACAAAGAAGATGCAGCAATAATAATGCAAAAGGAGGACTAATGAAAGATATATATATTTTAGCTATAGAATCATCATGTGATGAGACAAGTGCTAGTATAATAAAAAATGGTAAAATAGACATTAGCACAATTATTAATTCTCAAATTGATATTCATACAAAGTATGGTGGAGTTGTACCGGAAGTTGCAAGTAGATTACATTTAGAAAATATTACTATGGTTATTGATCAGTGTTTGTCAAATGCAAATATGAAGTTATGTGATATTGATGCTTTTGCTTGTACTTATGCACCAGGTTTGTTAGGCAGCTTACTTGTTGGATTAGAGTCTACAAAAGCACTTAGTTATGTATTTAAAAAGCCGTTTATAGCTGTAAATCATATGATGGGCCATATATATGCTAATATGCTTGAAAATAATTTAGAGTATCCTCTTCTTTCTTTAATAATATCAGGAGGACATACTGATTTGATACTAATGAAAAGCGAAGATGATTTTGAATATTTAGGACAAACTCTAGATGATGCTATTGGGGAAGCATATGACAAAGTTGCAAGAATACTTAGTTTGCCTTATCCTGGTGGGCCTAACGTAGAATTATATGCTAAACAAGGTAAAACAGAATATGCAATGCCTGTTATTTTAAATGATGAATCATATAATTTTAGTTTTAGTGGAATAAAAAGTTATGTTAATAACTTTGTACATAATGAAAAACAAAGAGGCCATGAAATAAATAAATATGATTTGGCTGCTTCTTTTCAAAATTGTGTTGTGTCACATTTAGTTGAAAAAACAAAAAAAGCGTTAATAAACTATAATTTAAAAACACTTTTAATAAGCGGTGGTGTTGCAAGTAATAATTATATTAGAGAATCCTTAAGATCAATGTGTGAAAGTTTAAATGTTAATATGTATATGCCAGAAAAAAAATATTGCACAGATAATGCAGCTATGATTGGAGCAGCAGCGTACATACTATACAAAAATAAAAAGTTTGCTCCACTTAGTACTAATGCTAAAAGCAATGCTAATATTTAATTCTTCTTTTTAAAAACAAAAATTTTACTAAGTATATAATTTAATATAGTAATCACTACTTGAACTATTAATTTTGATATCTTATCATTTATATGAAATATAGTTACAAATAGAAACATTATAAACATATCAATAAATAAAGTTGTTATTCTAGAAGTATAGAAGCTAAATGCTTCTTTTGTTTTATTTTTATTCTTACTTTTAAATACATATGATCTATTAATAAAATAAGCAAAAGTAACACTACATATCCATGAAAAAATATTAGCTATTTGTAGTTCTATAGCATTATTTGGATTTAAAACTGTTAAAACAGTAATATAATAACTAAATAAACTGACTATAGTTGTTAGAATTCCAGCTATTAAATATTTAATAATCTCGTTATATTTTGAATACAAACTAAAAAAGTAATTAACAATTTTTTTCATACTTACCTCTATAAAAAGTCTTCATCAAAACCTATTTTATCTTTAGCAATAAAAATAGGTCTGTTTTTAGATTCGTTATATAT
>JAAZDL010000109.1 GCA_012512795.1 Mycoplasmatota bacterium | reverse complement strand
GATACAGGGCTATATAATTCATATATATATGACCCAACATCTCCTTCTAAATAAAATGTTTTTAATAGACCTATTCCTTCTAGTTTTAATCTAGATTCTTTAATATTATCAAGTGTTAAATTCATACCAGTCATTAAATGATGATGAGTTAGTTCATTTGATATATAAGATATCTTTGCTTCACTTTGTAATTTTAAATATAACATAACAGCAATATTACCTATTATAGGCATATAAAGCATATTTAAAATAAGTTTATCTTGCTCTGAAAGTAAACTTTTATCTATTACTTGATAAATATCTGCTGGATATAAAGATATGCTTTTCATAATATTACCTCTTTAAAACTATTATACATTAAAATTTTATAAATATAAATATTTAATGATATTAATCAGAAGATAAGTACTGATGTAGTTCTTCTGCTACTTTTAACGGAATTAATTCTGCTAATTCATATACTTCTGCTTCTTTAATTTTATTAACGCTACCATATTTTTTAATAAGTTTTTTCTTTCTAACTTCACCTAAACCATTAATATTATCTAAAACACTTGAAATACTACCTTTACTTCTTATTTGTTTATGATAATTAATAGTATAATTATGCACTTCTTCATCAATTCTTGAAAGTAATCTAAACACATTAGACTTTTTATCTATTTCTATATTTTTATAATTATCTCCATCAATTATAAAAGAAGGAGAATGATTAGTATCTTTTTTTACACCTATTACTTTTATATTTAAATTCAAACTATCTAATACTTCTTTACAAGCATTTATTTGATTATTTCCGCCATCTACCACTATTAAATCAGGTATAACAAGCTTATCTTTTAAAACTCTAAAATATCTTCTATAAATCACTTCTTTCATAGATGCTACATCATCATTTTTATCAAAAGATAATTTATATTTCCTATAATCTTTCTTAGATGGAGACCCATCAATAAAAGTAACCATTCCTGATACAGTAAAAGTACCAAAAAGATTGGAATTATCAAAAGCTTCTATTATGTGAAGTTTATCTAAATTTAATATTGATTTTAATTCCTCATTAGCCCCTATAGTTAAAGACTCGTTATTATAAATTAATTTTATTTCTTTTTCATAGTTTATTTTTGCATTATTATAAGCCATATCAAATAATTTCTTCTTATTTCCTTTTTGAACATTAATTACTTTTGCATTAAGAATTTCACTCATTAAAATTAAATCAATTTTTAAAGGAACTATTATTTCTTTTGGAATTATATTATTTTTTCCATAAAAAGATACTATATAATATTCTAATGTTTCTTTAATATTATTTATCATTGGTATAATTTTATTATTAATGCCAACTAATTTACCATTTCTAATAAAAAATATAACTATACTTAAATAAGAATTCTTATAATAGTAGTTAAATATATCTCTATTAATATTATCGCTAAGCTCAACATGTTGATTTTGAAATATAATATTTATATAATCTAGTTCTTCTACTAATTCTTTACAAACTTCAAAATTTAAACTTTCAGAGTTTATTTTTATTTTTTCATTTATTTTATCAATAAGTAATTTATCATTACCATTTAATATGGAAAGTATTTCATTTTTCATTTCACTAATATCTATATTTTTATATTCGCAGTATCCTAAACATTCAGAAATATGATAATAAAGGGATACTTTTTTTGGCATAGTTTCACATTTTCTAAGAGGAAACAATCTATTAATTAAGTTAACTAGTCTTCTAGCAGCATAAACATTAGGATAAGGACCAAATATTTCATTATTTTTTTTATTTATATTTATTTTTCTTTTTATAATTAATCTTGGATATTTTTCATTAGTTAATTCTATATATGGATAACTTTTATCATCTCTAAGTAATATATTGTATTTAGGATCATACTTTTTAATTAGATTTAATTCTAAAATAAATGCTTCAGTTTCACTATTAGTTACAATATATTCAAAGTAAGATATTTCACTAACTAACTTCTTTGTTTTTCCAGTTACTTTTCCATTAAAATAACTTTTTAGTCTATTAAAAAGAACTTTTGCTTTTCCAACATAAATAACGATATTATCGCTATTATACATTAGATAACATCCACTTTTTTAGGTACATTAGATAATTGTTCTTTAAACATACAGCTCTCCTT
>JAAZDL010000108.1 GCA_012512795.1 Mycoplasmatota bacterium | reverse complement strand
TCATATTTATTAATAAATACTAAATATTACAAACATAAATCAAATAAATATGAAACTCAATTAAGTGAATTTAATAAAAAAATAAAAGAAAAAAAGATGTAAAAATACATCTTTTTAATTATTTATTATTTCATTTATTATATAATTTGTAACTAGAAGACCTGCTATTGCTGGCACATAAGAAGTAGAACCTAGAACTTTATTGTTTACTGGTTTCTCACTTGAAGTGATTACCGTTATCTTGCTCATAATAGATTTATCTTTTAATTCTTTTCTTATCTTTTTAGCAAGAGGATCATTATCAGTTTTATCAAGAGTTGAGACTGATAGTTTAGTTGCATCTATTTTATTAGCAGTTCCCATACATGATATTAACTTTACATTAAGTTCATTACATTTTTCAATAAGTTTAACTTTTATTTTAGTACTATCACAAACATCTATTATATAATCATAATCATCTCCGAAAAGACATTCCATATTTTCTAAAGTAATAAAAGTATTTATAATATTTACAATAGCATTTTTATTAATTAATTTAATTCTTTTTTTCCATTCTCTAGTTTTATATTTATTTATATTATGTTTAGTTACTATAATTTGTCTATTTATATTACTTGGTTTAATAGTATCTCCATCTACTAAAGTAATATTCTCAACGCCACTTCTAACAAGAGATTCAACTACATAACCACCTACTCCTCCAAGACCAAGAACAAGAACTTTTAGTTTCTTTAATTTTAAAATGTTTTCCTCACCAATTAAACTTTCTAATCTAGTTAAGTTCATAACTCCTCCTTAGAGACAAAAATACCTAGGTAATAAATATAGTGTAATAAAACTCGCACTTCGCGCGAGGTGGGTCAACACATAACTTAAATTAGGATTCTGTTAAAAACAGCATTCAACACATTAAATTAATTAGTTCCCCGAATTACAATACAGTCGGTTTATATGTACTATATTTATTCTTCTAGGTAATTTAATTTTATCATATATATTTTATTATTTCAATAATATATAGTTAGTTGACACTTAAATTATATTTATAGTTATTTATTATTATATTTTTTTACAAATTCTTCTCTAAAATCTAGCAAAGTATCTTTTTCAATATTAAGTTTTATATCATCCATAAGTTTAGTAAGAAATCTTATATTATGAATAGATAATAATCTTTGACCAAATGTTTCTTCAGCAACTAAGAGATGTCTTATATATGATTTAGTATAATTTTTACATGTATAACAATCACATGATTCTTCAATACATGACAAATCAAGGGTATATTTAGCATTTCTTAAATTAATTCTACCATCTCTAGTAAGAGCATTACCATGTCTTGCAAGTCTAGTAGGTAAAACACAATCAAATATATCTATACCTCTTATAACTCCATCTATTAAATCAATAGGTTCACCTACTCCCATAAGATATCTTAATTTATCTTTTGGTAAATAAGGAGTAGCATATTCAATCATTTTTAGTTTAGTTTCCGCATCTTCTCCTACTGAAACTCCTCCAATACTATAACCATCAAATCCTATCTCAACTGTCTTTTGGGCAGATAATTTTCTTAAATCAGGAAATTCTCCTCCTTGAACAATACCAAATAAAGCTTGTGAATCATTTTTAGAATGCACTTTTTTACCTCTTTTAGCCCAACTAATAGTTCTAAGTATACTTTTTTCCATATATTCATGTGAAACAGGAAATGGTGGACACTCATCAAAACTCATTATTATATCCGCGCCTAATTTATTTTGAATTTCAATACTTAACTCAGGTGTTAAAAACAATTTTTTACCATCTATATGACTTTTAAAATTAACACCTTCGTCACTTATATCTTTTGGTTTAGCTAAACTAAAAACTTGAAAACCTCCACAATCAGTAAGTATAGGTCCAGTTTTATAATTCATAAATTCATGGAGTCCTCCAGCATTATCAACTACATCTTCTCCTGGTCTTAACCATAAATGATAAGTATTAGCTAAGATTACATCACTAAAACACATTTTTAACTCTTCTGGTGATAAAGTTTTGACTGTTGCCTGTGTTCCTACCGGCATAAACATTGGTGTTCTATGAACCCCATATTTAGTTTGAAACTCACCTAATCTAGCTCCACAACTATTTTCTTTCAATAATTTAAATTTTAAATCCATATTAATCCTCCAAATCAGTTAAAAACATAGAATCTCCAAAAGAAAAGAATTTATATTTTTTATCTTGAGCATACTTATATGCTTCTTTTATAATATCAACACTACTAAAAGCACTCACAAGCATAACTAAAGTGCTTTTAGGTAAATGAAAATTAGTTATTAAACAGTTAGCACTTTTAAAATTATATGGAGGATAAATAAATATATCAGTTTCTTCACAAGTTTCTTTAAACTCACCATATTTACAAATCTTGAGCAGGACCATCTTGATTATCATAAAACAGCG
>JAAZDL010000107.1 GCA_012512795.1 Mycoplasmatota bacterium | reverse complement strand
GATAGTAACACCCCACTTTCCACCACTTTATTTCACTTCCTACCACTATATTACTATTAAATAAGTATTTTGTAAATAGTTATTCATCATTTTTTTGTAAAATTAGTGTAAATAAAAAACAGGCATAAGCCTGTTTTTTTATAAGTGTTTGTCAGTAGTAATATTTATTTCATCAAATATAGGTACTCCGTTATCCATAGTAATACCATAATACACATCATCGTTAGCGTTATATCCTATTGTAGTTTCATTAGATAAACTTACATAAGCATCATTGATAGTATAACTAATATTATTCTTTTCAATTAAAGTAATAATTATATTAATATTAGTATCACTACTATTACGAGCTTTAAATATACTAGCATTTATTTCTTTTCCGTCAGTATTTTTTAAATAATCATTTAATATATCTATCTTAATTTCTCCATCTTTATAAGACTCAATATGAAATAAAGTTGTTTTTGATTTTTCATGCATAAATATAGCTATACAACTATATAGATCTCTAGTATATACAATTGGATGATTTTCATCTGTAGTAGCATAATCATTTAAATAAGCTAAATAATAATTTTCATTCATAAAATACCTACTCGTTTAAATCAAATTGACTACTATAAAGTTCATAGTAGTATCCTTTATTTTTTAATAATTCATTATGTGAACCAACTTCTAATATTTTACCACCTTTAATAACTATGATTTTATCACTTTCAACTATAGTGGATAATCTATGTGCAATAACTAAAGATGTTCTGTTTTTCATAAGAACAGCCATAGATTGATTAATTAAATATTCAATACGAGTATCTACATTACTAGTAGCCTCATCTAGAATTAGTATATCAGGATTATCAACTAAAGCCCTAGCTATAGTTAATAATTGTCTTTCACCTGCTGACATATTATTAGTCTCTTCATTTATTTCAAAATCAAGCCCTTTAGGTAGACCTTCTATCATATGAAGTATTTTTGATTTTTTCAGAATATATTCTAATTCTTTTTTACTTATTTTATGATCAAATATTATATTTTCTTTAATTGTTCCTTCAAATAACCATGTATCTTGAAGCACCATACTTATCTTATCTCTATATGAGTTTAAATCAATATCTTTAATGTTTATTCCATCTATTAATATTTCCCCTTCGTAATTGTTATAAAAATTCATAAGTAAGTTTACTATTGTAGTCTTTCCTGCTCCTGTTTTACCTACTATAGCTATTTTTTCACCTTTATTTATAACTAGATTAAAATCTTTTAATACTTGTTTTCCTTCAACATAACTAAAATTAATATTTTTAAACTCTATTTTATCATTAAAAGTAAATTTAGTTATGTTTCCATTTTCTTCTTCTTCTAATGCAAGTATTTCATTAATTCTATCTATTGAAGCAACAGCCATTTGCAAATTAGCTACTACTTGAGATATAACATTCATTGGTCTATTAAAGTCTCTCATGTATTGTAAGAAAGATTGAATAGCTCCTAATCTTAATCTTCCATTAACAACTGAAACAGCTCCTACACAAACTATAATTATATAATTAATATTTCCTATTGCTTTATTAAAAGGAACTGCTAAAGAACTATAAAAACTACTTTTAAAGCCATAATTAGCTAATTCTTTACTTTCTTTATCAAACTTATTGTTAAAATACTTTTCTTTATTAAAAGACTTAATAATATCATTATTAGTAACACTTTCTTCTATAAAAGCATTAATGTTACCTATTGATTTTTGATTTAATTCAAAATATTTTTGAGTTCTTTTAACAATGAATGATAATAAAAAGAAAGTAATAGGAATAACTATAATAGTAAATAAAGCTAAATAAATATCAATTACAAACATCATTATAATAACACCAAGAAGTAAAGTAAAATTAAATATTAATTCAGGTATGACTTGAGTTAAATTATCAGTTAATCTTTCAACATCATTAGTTATTTTACTAATAATATCTCCTTTTTTCATAGTATCTAATTTCCTAAGTTTAATCTTATTAATTTTAGATATTAATTCAGTTCTTAAATTATATCCTATTTTTTGACCTAGTTTAGAAGACATATAACTTTTAAAATAAGTACATAATGCATCAAATATATAACAAAAAAGTACTATAGTTAATATTTTAACTAAATAAATATAATTAATATCAATATTGTTTTTTACTGAGTTATATAAACTATCAGTAGCAAAGCCTAAAAAGTAAGGAGAAAGAACACTAAACAACGCCGCAAGTAAACAAAACAATATAATTAGTAAATACTCTTTTTTATATCCACTAATAAGTTTTAATGATTTAGATAAAGTTTCTTTTATAGAAGGTTTATTATTTTTCATTATAATACCTCCCTTTTTTGTGAATTTATAAATTCTTTAAATACTTTACTAGTTTTTTCAAGAGTTTCATAGTCTCCTACTGAATCAATTTTTCCTTCTTCAATTATTATTATTTTATCAGAATCTTTAATTGTTCCAACTCTTTGAGTTACAAGAATAACCATTTTATCATCATAATTTTTTTCTATTTCATTTCTAATTTTTTTATCTGTTATATAATCAACTGCTGAAAAAGAATCATCAAATAATAATGCTTCTCCACCACTAAGTAAAGCTCTTGCTATAGACATTCTTTGTTTTTGTCCACCAGATAGATTAACAGCTGATTGTTCAACTTTATAGTTATATCCTTCTTCGTTTTTTTCAACAAAATCACTTATTGCTGCTGTTTTTAAAACTTCATCTAAAACATTAGAACTTATTTTTGAACCAAAAGCTAAGTTTTCTCTTAATGACCCTTTAAATAATAATGATTTTTGAGGAGTATATGAAAATATCTTTCTAAGAGATTCTATATCATATTCTTTTATATCTATTCCATTTATATATATATTCCCATCAGTAGCATCTATATGTCTTAATAATAAATTAATTATAGTAGTTTTTCCTGATCCAGAAGAACCAATAATACCTACTGTTTCACCTTTTTCAATTCTAAAATTTATATTTTTTAACATGTCATCATGAGCACCATCATATTTAAAATATACATTTTTAAACTCAATACTCTCAAGAGTATTTATTTTAAGTTTACCAGTATTTACAATAGATGGTTCAACATTTAAAATTTCATTTATTCTTTTAAATGAAACAACTACTCTAGGTATATTTAAAAGAATTACTAGTAACATTAAAAAACTCATAAGAACTGTAGCCATATATTGAATAAATGCCATCATTGCTCCTATTTCTAGAGTTCCATCAAGTAGAAAGTTAGTAGAAAGATAAATAATAGCAATAGTTGATATATTAACTATTAAGATCATAAGAGGATTAACAAGATATAATATTTTATTTAAAAAGATATTAAGATTCATATTTTCTTTGTTAACTTTATCAAATCTCTTCTTAAAGAAAGACTGTTTATTAAAAGACTTTATAACACGAAGCCCTGATAATATTTCTCTGCTAGTTGCATTTAGTTTATCAAGAAGTTTTTGAACATATTCAAACTTTGGAAATACAACAATAAAAACTATTAGTAAAGCAGTTATCAATATTGTTATTGAAATTATAATAATAGGGGCTAAAACACTTGCAGTTTTATATCCCATTATAGCAGCACCAAGTCCCATAACAGGTGCAAATATTATAAGTCTAAGTCCAAATGAAAACGTTGAAGTAATATTACTTACATTGTTAGTACTCCTAGTAATAAGAGTTGATGCTCCAAAAGAATCAATTTCTTTTTTACTTAATGTATTAATTTTAGTATACAATGCTTTTCTAATTTTATAACCATAAGTATTTGAAAACTTAGAAGTAGAATAAACAACTATTATATTAGATATAACACCAAGAATAGTTATAGTAAACATAATAATAGATTTATTAATTATAAATGCATTGTCAGAATTACTAATACCTATATCAACTATATTGCTCATTATTTCAGGTAAATACAATTCGCAAAACACTTGAACAATAGAAAAAATTATCATTATAATGATATATTTAGTTAACTCCTTAATTAACTTTAATACTTTCATCTTTTCTCCTTATAATATATTATTTATTATATCATTCATAACATACATTTTATCCTCAGGAATATATATATTATCTTTATCTTTCATCAAATGCCCTTTTTCAATAGATTCAGCAAGCTTAAATACTTCAAATATATCTCTATTAAATCTATTTTCAAACTTAGATATACTTATACCTTTTACTTTTCTAAGTCCTAAAATTAACTCATTTTCCATTTCTTCCCCAATTGATACTAATAACTCATTTAATCTATATTCATGATTTAAATACTTATTGAAATTTCTAGTATTTTCATATCTTATATTATTTATATATCCATGAGCTCCTAAACCAAAACCATAATACTCTTCATTATTCCAATAAGTCAAATTATGTTCACTTTCATATCCATTTAAAGAAAAATTACTAATCTCATAATGCTCAAAGTTACTTTTCTTAAGTTTTTTACAAATATATCTATACATTTTAAAATCAAGATCATCATCAAGTGGTAAGATTTTTTTATTCTTTAAAACAGTATGTTCTTCTATTATTAAAGAATATGTACTTATATGTTGAGGTTTTAATTTTAATATATTTTTTACATCTTTTTTTAAAATAAACATATTCTCAATAGGAAGAGCATACATTAAATCCACATTAATATTATCAAAGCCTATTTCTTTTGCTAATTCTATATTTCTAAATATTTCTTTTTTATTATGCTTTCTATTTAAAAACTTAAGATTGTATTTATTAAAACTTTCTACACCTATACTAAGTCTATTAACGCCTGCTTTTTTTAATATTAATAGATTTGTCTCATTAATGTCATTTACATTACATTCAAAAGTAAACTCTCCATATTTTTTTAATTTAATATGACTTACTATTTCTATTAATTTATTTAAATTACTTTCACTTAAACAAGAAGGTGTTCCCCCACCTATATAAATAGATTTAACAGTTTCTCCTTCGTAATATTTTTCTATTTCACTATTAAGAAAATCCAAGTATTTATTTGCCCATTCATCTACATAGATAAACTTACAAAAATCACAATAAGAACAAATACTATTACAAAAAGGAATATGTATATAAACACTTCTCATATATATTACCTCATTATAATTATAGTTTATATATGATTTTTTTGCAACAAAAGAAAAGATATAATAAATTATACCTCTAAATTTATAAAAATTAGTTTAATATTCAAAATATTATTTAATTTAATGTTAATTCTAATTTTCCTGTTTTATCTAAATACTCATAAAGAGCTTCTGCTGCTGCTGATTTTAAAAACGATAATCTTTTTTCCATTTCTTCTTTTGAAGTTGATAAATATGCTGACACTTCTTCCGGCTTAACTATTTTTTCTGCTGAATATTTTGTTTGAACAGACCAATATAAATCTCCCTCATAATCTTTTTCTCCAGAAGATATATCTTTTAAAACAACTTTAGAACTTAAATCTCCACATCTAACACGCATATATTTAATAACAGGTTTATTAGTCACAACTTCTTTATATCCTTTTAGTTTTTTATTTATTCTAGTATAGATAGGAGTTACTAAAAACACTCCCAAATCTTCAGTACAAACGCCATAATATGGATTATAAATATTCCCAGCAGGATACAATATACCTTTTACTGAAGCAAAATATAACTTCTTTTCCATTTAATTTGCCACCTCTTAAATTTAATAATAATTATAATACATAACAATTAATATATTGTCAATTTAATATATTAATTTTTATGAGGCATTCTTAATTTAAGTTCACTATTTTTAATAAATATATTTTTACCAACAATAAACTTTCTATCATTTACTTTAGAATCTAACTCAGTAACCTCTAGAACCCAGTCTTTGATATTAACTAGTAATTTTAAATTGTCTTTAATAACTAAATAATACGGTGATAAATCACTTATACCTTCGATTAAAGCATAATCACCACCAGTAGCAAAAATATTAAAGAATGATTCTAATTTATTTAACTTTTTGCTTCTATTTAATATATATATTTTCCAAGGTTCAGGGTAATATTCAATTAGTATTGATTCATAAGAACTTATCTTGTTTTTATACTTATTTTTATCAAGTTCCTTTCTCATTACTAGAAGAGGTAAATCATTCTCTTTATTTAATAAATAATCTACTGTTAAACCAAATACATTAGATAAGCCTACTAAGTTTTCAGTATCTGGTAATCCAGCATCAGATTCCCATTTTGTAATAGCTTGTCTTGACACATTTATAATTTCAGATAATTCTTCTTGTGATAAACCAAACCTCTTTCTAATACTTTTTATTTTTTCCCCTAAAGTCATATACAATCATCTCCTTTTAAAAATATTATATATTATAATTAAAAATATAACAGCAAAAGTTAATAACTTTAACGCTACTTTTCGTAGCATT
>JAAZDL010000106.1 GCA_012512795.1 Mycoplasmatota bacterium | reverse complement strand
TCATGTAATCAATATGATTCATATGTAAGTATAACTAAAACGTTTAACGGATATGAATTAAAAACAAACTTAGTTTGTAACAATGAAACTGATTATACTATTAAAGTATTAGGATGTAATAACTTCTGTGAGGAAAAAGAATGTACAAAAACTTCCGCAGTTATTACTGAATATCAATTTAAAAAGTTAGTATCAAAATCTTCTACTGTTTATAGTTGTCCAAGTGGATACACTAAATCAGGAAAGACATGTACTAAGACTAAATTAGTAGATTCTAAGACTGCAGTTGTTACTAAAACAGAAAGTAAAACTGATATAAAAGACGCTACATTAATGTATGATGGCGGAACTAAAACATTGTTATCTACTATTAGTAAAAAGAATGCTGACACAGTTTCTAAAAAATATGTAGATACACTAAGTAAAATTGTTGATGGAGGTACTTCAACAGAAAAAGTATGTACAACAAAATATAAAACTGAAGCATATTCATGTTCAACATCTTCAACAGAAAAAGTATGTACAACAAAATATAAGAAAGAAGCTTATACTTGTCCTACATCTACTAAAACAGAAAAAGTATGTACAACAAAATATAAGTCAGAAGCTTATAGTTGTAACTGCTCAACTAAATATGTTGGTGGGGTGTTAAAAACATCATGTAATACTTGTTATGAGTCTGTACCATATCAATCATGTGAAAATGTAACTACTCAAACTGGTGGAGGAACTTGTTATAAAGATGTTCCATATCAATCATGCGAAAATGTAACATCAACTACTGGAGGAACTTGTTATAGAGATGTTGCTTATCAATCATGTGAAAATGTAACAACAACAAACCCAGGCACTAAGGTATATTACTGTCCAAGCAATGCAACTGGAAGTGAAGGGTCAGGTTCAAACCTAAAGTGTTATTATTATAAAACAATAGATAATGGATACTCTTATAGTTGTCCAAGTAATGCAAATTATAGTACTGGTAGTGGATCTAGTTTAAAGTGTTATAAAGTAGTTGATGGTACATCTTATTATAAGTGTACTGATAACTCTTATACATTAAAAGGTAGTAAGTGTTATAAAACTATATTAGGAACAACTACAGAACTTAAATGTGATTCTGGATATAAGTTAGAAGGCAAGATGTGCAAACTTTATGAAAAAGTTAAAGTTAATGCTACTTCAAGTAAATCTAACAAAACTTATTATGAATATAAGTGGAGTACTCAAACTTCATTATCTGGATGGACAAGTACTGGAAAGACAAGAACTGTAGAAGCTAAGTAATTGTGAAAAAAAAGAGAAATTTTCTCTTTTTTTATTGTAATTTAAACATAATTAAGATAAACTAATTATAGAGGTGAAAAATATGGCAAAATTTTGTTCAGAATGTGGTAAAAAAGTGGAAAACGGTCAAAAGCTGTGTGATAATTGTAAAGCTAAGAGACGTTCAAGCGGGCAAGGTGATGCTCCTTGGTGGATTCTTGGTGCTATACTTCCACCAGTTGGATTGATCTTATTTCTTGTATGGAAAAATGATAGAAAAAAAGATGCTAAAAATATAGGAACAGGGGCTTTAGTAGCAACTATTGTTTGGTTGTTTTTTGGGTTATCATTTCTAATTGACAGTAATAACGCTTCATTTAATGGTGGTAATAACAACTCAGGAGTTAATAATTTAGCTAAAGAAATTGATGTTTCTAGTGCAAGCAAAGAATTAAAAGAATGGTATACTTATGTAACTAGTGAAGATGCTCTTGCAGTTACTGTAGTTGCACTGTCGTATTGTGATTATTGTAAACAATACAAACCAATACTAACACAAATAGCAAGTGAAGAAAAATTTAAAATGTATTATTTTGATATTGATACTATGAGTGAAATAGATAGTGCAGTATTAACTGGTGTTTATAATTTAGAAAAATATGAAGGATCTAGTCCATACTCATTTGTAACTAAGAATAAAAAGTTCTTAGGAGATGTAGTTGGATATATGAATAGAGAACAAACAATAAACTTTTTAACTTCAGTAGGAGCAATGTAAAAAAACTAGAAAACTAGTTTTTTTTTACTATATATTGTATAATTTATATAGGAGATGCTTATGAAAAAGTTATTATTGTGTATAATAAGTATTAATTTATTAATTATATTTGTTAAGTATTATACTTCTAACTATGAAATTAATTATCAAGTTGATGGGTATGATATAACAACTAAATATGATGATAAAATGTATTATTTCGAAATAAGCAAAAATGAAACTTATAACTTTGATATATATCAAAATAGAAATATACAGAAACTTCTTATAAATAAAATAGTTGAAATATCTGATGAAGAAACAAAATGTATTTATCCTATTATAAATAATGTTGAAACATATCCTTTATGTATCAAAGATGGAAAATATATTGACTATAATTTAATTGATTCAGTTTTACTTGAAGATTATAAAACAAATAAAGTCAATACAGAAAAAAACACTAATGATTTTGTCTATTACAATAATTTGGATAACAAAACTTATGTAGCGCTATGGACTTATAAAGGGTTTGTTATAATGAATGGAAATAGTTATAAAAGAGTTGAACTATTTAATAAAGATAGATACGACAACTCATTAGCTTATATGATTAAAGATACAATATATATTCCTAATTATAATGAAGAACATGAATATTCTAAAATTGTGACATTTAATATAACTAATAACAAAAAAAGAGAAATCGATTTAGGATATAAAATTGATTATGATTCATATATAGTCGGTAATATAAAAAAGAAATTGTATATATTTGATAATAAATATTCAAAACTCTATGAAATCAATTTAAAAACTTCTACTACTAAGATTATTGGAGATATAGAAAGAGGCTTTGTTAAATATGAAGATGGGGACTTTGTTACATGTAGTAAGACAGAATATAAAGTAAATAAAATCAAATATAATATAGAGTCATCTTTGTACAAGTATGAAACAAATAACGGAGTATTTAAAACGATAAAAAGAAATGCGAATATCACAACTAAAATTGTAAATAGTGAAGTTGATATTATTAAAGAATACAATAATAATATATATTATGTTCATGAGGATTATTTATATAGATATGATCCGTTTTTAGGCAGTGATAAGATATTTTTTAATTATGAACTTGCATTTAATAAAAATAATACAATATTTATTTATACAAAGTAAAACTAATAATGTATATTGTTAAAACAAGACTAAAATACTAGTCTTTTTAATTTCATCATGATATAATTTTTATAGTAGGAGTTGGTTAAGTTGGTAATAAGAAAACCTTATGCTTTTTTGATTAAAAACTTTAGATGGATTCATTTCCTTATTTTTCTTTTACTTACTTATGTATCAATTAAATCATTTGACATATATAACTTTTTTAATGAATATGCATCAAAGCATTTTTATATTAATACAATTGATTTAGCTGCTGAATATATAAGTTTTTTAATATTTTTAGCGGTAATATTAGCTATACTTTTAAGTTCTATAATATACTATATTTTGTCTATTAAGAAAAAAGATAGAAAGACTTATATTTTCTTATGTATATATTATATTGTTTTATTTATATATTTTATGTACTTTCTGACAGTATTCCAAGGGTTGCAGTATACAGCATTAGACAATGAAAGTGTTAGGATTTTAAGAGATGTTAGTTTAATTATGCTTATACCTCAACTAGGATTCTTGTTTATTATATTAGGTAGGGCCCTTGGATTTAATGTTAGACAATTTGATTTTAAAAAAGATCTTGAAGAGTTGGAAATAGATGCATCTGATTATGAAGAGACGGAAATAACATTAGGAAAAAACAATTATAAAATATCAAGATTTATTAGAAAAGTTTTAAGATATACAAAATATTTTGTTTTGGAAAACAAGTTTTTAGTAACTATTTCTAGCTCAGTAGTTATATTAATAATTAGTTTATTAGTTCTTGTTAATTTAAGAGTATATAGTGTAAATTATGAAGAAAATCAAGCTATACTTGCTAATGCATTATGGTATAATGCAGAACAAACTTATGTTACAAATACTGATATTAATGGAAAAATTATTACAAAAGGAAAATATTATTTATTAGTAAGAATTAAAGTAAGTAATAATACATCTAGAAAGTTAACTCTTTCTAGAAATACATTTAGATTGGAAGTTAATGGAGAAAAACTAATACCAAAATTTAGTTTAGCTGATAAATTTATGGATATTGGTGAAACTTTTTCTCCAACTGAGATATCCCCAGGAATAGAAAAATATTATGTTATTGTTTTTGAAATTGACAAGAAAGATATAAAAAAAGAATATATTTTTAATATCCGAAATTATGACAATGAAACTTTTGGTAACATAGAAACTGAGTACAAAGATATTATAGTAAAACCATTAAGTTTAGATGGAGAAAATGATACTGGTAAATACGCTCCTCCAATAGATATTAAGTTTGAGGGAACTGTATTAGGAAAAACATCAATGCATATTAGTTCCTATGAGTTAGCACCTATTTTTAAAGAAAAATATAAATATTGTGATTCAAAAGGAGAATGTTATGATAGTACATACATTGTTAAACCTGAAACAACTAGCAAAGGATCTCTTAGCATATTAAAAATTAAATCAACTATAATAGTAGATGGTGATTTATATATGAAAAAGCATATGAAAAATCCATCAGACTTGTATAAATATTATGCTACTTTAAAATATAGGTATCAAGGAGTTGTTAAAACAGTTGATTTAGGTGTTATAGAAACAAATTTTGAATCTGAAAAATATTCTTATTTAGAAGTTCCTTCTGAATTAGAAGAAGCAAATAAAATAGAAATAATACTCTCAATTAGGAATATAAAATATACAATAGTGTTGAAATAATGCATATGATTTGTTATAATTATATGCACACGGAGCCATAGCCAAGTGGTAAGGCAAAGGTCTGCAACAC
>JAAZDL010000105.1 GCA_012512795.1 Mycoplasmatota bacterium | reverse complement strand
GTATTATCTTTTGTTGGTATTATTTTAGTGATAAAATATGATAATAAAAGCATCTATTCTACAAAAAGATTATTATTTGAAACTCATGCTCCTATGCTTACTATAAATAAGACAGGATTATTAACAATGGAAGCTATTGATATATGGAGATATACTTTTGGTTTTGAAGAAAAAATAATTATTGATAATGATCCGATAATAGAAATAGAAGAAGAAAAAATAATTGAATATAATGTTTACAATATAGATTTTGATGAGTTAATAAATAATACAGACAAAGAAAAAGTTATTAAAATGCATAAGTATTTTCAAAGTGTTGAACCAACAGAAAAAAATGAATATACAGGAATATTTAAAGACAAAAATTTAATTTTTATAACTGCTGAAGGGTTTGACGCGATAGCTGTAGATGAAAATATAACTCCGACTCTTTATAAAATGGCTAACAATTCATATATATTTACTAATTACTATCAACCTTTATATCCCGTTTCTACATCAGATGGAGAATATATGGCGCTTGTTGGACTTATTCCAAAAGAAGGTGTTTGGAGTTTTGAAAGGACTGCTAAAATCTCAATGCCACTTGGATTTGGGAAAATGTTTAAAAAAGAAGGATATACTTCATATGGATTTCATAATCACACATCAACATATTACAGTAGAGATATTTCTCATAAAAATATAGGGCTTAATTTTATAGCATGTGGAAATGGACTGGAAAAAAAGATGAACTGTAAAAAATGGCCTAACAGTGACAAAGAAATGATAGAGGCGACTACTTCATATTATATTAACAAAGATGAACCTTTTGCAACTTATTATATGACTGTAAGCGGACATTTAAATTATAATTTTTATGGAAATAATATGGCATCAAGGAATAAAAAACTAGTTGAAAATTTAAAATATAGTACCGCTGTAAAAGCTTATTATGCAACACAAATAGAGTTTGATAAAGCTATGGCATTATTATTACAAGAATTAGAGACCGCAGGAAAACTTGATGATACCTTAATAGTTATAGCTCCAGATCATTATCCTTATGGATTAACATTTAAACAATTGAATGAAGTAAGCAAGTTAGATAGAAGTAATAAGTTTGAAAATTATCATACAACATTAATAATGTATAATAGTAAACTTGAAAATCAAGTTATAGATAAAGTTGTAAGTAGTATTGATATATTACCAACTATTTATAATTTATATGGGTTAGAATTTGATTCTAGACTCTTAATGGGAAGAGATATTTTTAGCGATTCAGAAGGATTAGCTATTTTATCCGATAGAAGTTGGATAACAGCAAAAGGAAAATATAACAGTGTAAATAAAACATTTACAAAAACAACCGATGAAGAAGTTGATGAAGAATATATAAAAAATATAAATAAAATAGTAAATCAAAAATTTAGTATGTCATCTTTAATATTAGATACAAATTATTATAAAGAACTAGGAATATAATATGCAAATAAAAGTTAATAATTTTAAATTAAAAGAAACACTTTTGAGTGGGCAATGTTTTAGAGTATTTAAAAATGAAGACAGTAGTTTCACTATTATTTTAAAAGATAGAATAGTGATTTTAAAACAAATAGAAGATGTTATTATTATCGATTCCAATAATCGAGATGATTTAGAAAATGTTGTTAAAGAATATTTTGATTTAAATAGAGACTATAAAAAAATAAACAAGCAACTTCAAACTGATAATATAATGAAGAATGTTATTGAATTGTCATCTGGTTATAGAATAATGAATCAAAATCCTTTTGAGATGTGTATAAGTTATATAATAAGTCAAAACAACAATGTCAAAAGAATAAGTAACTCAATTGAAAAAATATGTTTTAAATATGGAAAAAAAATAATATATAATGAAAAAGAATATTATATGTTTCCTAGTTATGATGAAATTAAAGATGCTGATATAAATAGTTTAAGAGAAACAGGTATAGGTTTTAGAGATAAATATATAAAAGATTTTTTAGATAAATATTCTCAATTAAAAGATATAAACAAACTATCAACAAATGATGCTTTAGAAGAACTTATGACTATAAAAGGAATAGGACTAAAAGTAGCTTCATGCATTCTTCTTTTTGGATATAAAAGATTGGATTCTTTCCCTATTGATACTTGGGTAAAAAAGTTTATATCCGAAAACTATGAAATTAAGAATGATCAAAAAAGTATAGAACAGTTTACAAAAGAAAAATTCGGAAAATATTCTGGAGTAGCTATACAATATATGTATCACAGTCAAAGAAATATAAAAAACAAACAATAATCAGTGGTAAGATTGACATACGCATTATGTTTTATGTATAATTAATATAAAATAAGGAGTGCTTATTTTAAGAAGGAAGGTATTATGAAGAGAAAAGATGGTTTTACATTAGTAGAATTACTTGCAGTAATAGCAATACTGGCTATTCTAATTATAATAGCATTACCAAATATATTAAGAATGTTTAATAATGCTAAAAAGAATTCATTTGTAACTGAAGCAAGAAGCATATTTAAGACGGCAGAACAAAATTATATAACAAGTAATGGTGAAGAATGGTGCTATTCAAATAATTATTCTGGGTGTGGAGATTTAAATATGACAGGAAGAACAAATGTATATTATTATGTAGAGTTTGATAATTCTGGAGGCATTGACTATATTGAAGTTATGGATGACAACTATTATATAGAGTTATACGGAGAAGGTCCAGTTAGTGTTGAAGAGATAAGTGCAGAAAATATTCAAGAAAGAAACCTTGATTAAAATAGTGTTAATTCGAATTAACGTTTTAAAGTAAAGCAACTTTTATTAGCTTTACTTTTTTAATTGTAAAATACGCCTATTTCATTGACAAAGATGTATTAAACAATATAATTAAGTTAGTAGAAATAAAAATATAAGGAGAAAAAATTATGAAAAGAAAGAACGCTTTTACATTAGTAGAACTATTAGCAGTAATAGCAATACTAGCTATTTTAATTATAATAGCATTGCCAAATATATTAAGGATGTTTAATAATGCGAAGAAAAACTCATTTGTAACTGAGGCAAGGAGTATATTTAAAACAGCAGAACAAAATTATATATCAAGTAATGGAGAAAATTATTGCTACTCAGATGATTATGAAGAGTGCCCAGCACTGGATATGTCGGGGAGAAACAATATACACTATATAGTATCATTTGATGAAAACGGAAATATTGTAGAGTTTGGTGCTGCAGATGACAACTTTTATTTGTACATACCATATGGAAATGTTATTAGTATTGAAGATGTAACTGTTGAGATACTTCAAGAAGGCCTTTAAATTAAAATAAAATCTACAAAAAAGCCACTAAATTTATTTTAGTGGCTTTACTTTATATGTGTAATCTATATGTTGGATTGTTGACAAAGAATTTGTATGATATATAATTATATTATTAAATGATAAAAGTTTAAAGAAAGGAAAAGTTATGAAAATAAGAAAGAACGCTTTTACATTAGTAGAACTATTAGCAGTTATAGCAATACTAGCTATTTTAATTATAATAGCTTTACCAAATGTACTAAAAATGTTTAAAAAAGCAAAAGAAAATTCTTTTGTTAATGAAGTAAGAAGTACTTTTAGAACAGCAGAACAAAAGTTTATTGCTGATGGAGGGAAAGGTATAATACCTTATAATGAAGATATCGTATTATATACTAATGTCTCAGTAGAAGATTTTATAAATGGGATTGAACCAGGGGAAGGAGAATCTCTTAGCGAAGAATCTATAGAAGAAATAAGAAATATTCTTTCACAAATAAATTTGAATATGTCAGGAAGAAAAGATTTGTTCTACTTTATTATGTTAAATAAAAATGGCGAAGTATACCTTACAATAGTTGGAGATAAAAATTATAGTATAAGAAAAACTGCAGAGTTTGAGGCTAATTGTAGTTATCCAACACTTATAAAAGGAGTTAACGTTGATGAAATAACATCTGATGATATAAGAGAACCAATTGATAATTTGGGAGAAACTTTTTATGAGTTAATGAATGAACTTCAAGATAAAGTTTGTCCCGCAGGTAATGAATTAGATTAAGAAAGGATACAAAAATGAAGAAAAATGCATTTACACTAGTAGAGCTTTTAGCAGTAATAGCAATACTAGCAATATTAATTATAATAGCATTACCAAACATATTAAAGATGTTTAATAATGCTAAGAAAAACTCTTTTGTTACTGAAGCAAGGAGTATATATAAAACAGCTCAACAGAGATTTATTTCTGATGGTGGAACAGGTTTTTGTTATTCAAATTTTAATGCAGTTATAGATGGAAGCCAATGCACTAGTTTAGATATGTCAGGAAGAAAAAATGTTAATTATTTAATTTTATTTGGGCCAGATGGGAAAATTTATGGGCAAATTGTAACTGATAATGACTATGGGTACACCAATATACCTTTTTCAAATCCAGATGGATATATCCCAAGAGAACTTAGTATAGATAATATAACTTCTGAAGAAATAACAGAATCCTTTAGTGATGATTTAGATGTTATGGTCGAAAGTATTAATGACTTTATTTATGATTTTTTTGGTTAATTTTGTGAAAATATTTAACTAAAATACTGTGTTTACATAGTATTTTTTTATTTAAAATGATATAATATTTTCATGGCAGTGAAGTTATTTAAAGAAAATTTTGTATCTTTATTATCAATAATTATATTAATTATTGTTTTTTATATTATTAAAAATACAGCAATATATGAAAGTATTATTAGTTTTGATAATAGCGTTATAAAATATATTAATAGCATAACAAATGAGAATCGTACTTTGTTTTTTAAAATATTTACTTTTATAGGAGATATGTATGTTCCTTTAGCAATTATAATATTTTTATTTATTTTTGTTCAAAATAAATTAAGACCTTTTGCTTTATCTATAAATTATGTATTTTATGCTTTACTAGCATTTATTATTAAATCTATTGTAATGAGACCTAGACCTGTAGAAAGCCTTATACTTGCTCCGAATAGTTCTAGTTTTCCTAGTGGGCATACTTTAACATCAATTGGTTTTTATTTAGTTTTATGGTATATTTTATTTAGTAAAAATAAAAATAAAGTAGTATATTTAATTTTATTTATTATATTAATTATTTTAATAGGATTTTCTAGAATATACTTAGGTGTTCATTATTTTTCAGATGTATTTGGGGCATTATTAATTTCAATACCGTGCTTGTTTATTTCTAAGAATATAATTAATAAATTAATAAAGGAGATATAATATGAAAGGGTTAGTTCTTGAAGGTGGGGGTGCTAAAGGAGCTTATCAAGCTGGGGCAATTAAAGCGTTAAACAAAAGAAAAATTTATTTTGATGCTGTTGTTGGGACTTCTATAGGTTCAGTTAATGCAGCTTTTTATGCTTCTAAAAAATTTGATAAATTATATCAGTTGTGGCTTAGCACAGGAAGTAAAGTTCTCTTTGGTATAGAAGAAGAAATGTTAAATAACTTAGCTAATGGAAATTTTTCAATTCCTAACTTAAAAAAAGGATTAGAGTCTGTAATTAAAATTGTTAAAAATGAAGGCATTGATACTACTAATATGAGAGCGTTTTTAAATAAGCACATTAATGAAAAAAAATTAAGATCTAGTGATATTGATTTTGGACTAGTTACATTTAACATTAGTGAAATGAAACCTGTAGAAATATATAAAGCAGATATTCCGGAAGGAAAGATAACTGATTACATTATGGCTAGTTCATATTTGCCTTTTTTTAAGTTTGAAAAGATAATAGATAATAAATACTATCTTGATGGAGGAATATACTCTCAGTGCCCTATAAGCATGTTTGAAACTAAAGATTATAAAGAGATATATGTTATAAAGGCCTGGAGAAGTAAACTAAGATATAAAGCTAAAAAAGGTGTTAAAGTGCACGTTATAACTCCAAAAGAGGATCTTAAATCCATTATGGCATTTACTCATGAATTAGCGGAATATAGAATGAATTTAGGTTATTATGATACATTGAAATATATAGATAAATTAGATGGTAATAAATATTATTTTAAACCATATAACGAATATTATTATAAACATTTATTTGATACTACAACATTCAAAAGGATGACTAAGAAATATGGAAACCCTCTTCTTATAAAAAATAATAAAGAGTTTATAATAAGTATGATAGAGAAAGTATGCATGGAATTTAAAATTAATAGATTTAAAGTACACGATATGCCATATCTAATAACTAAATTAAAATATAAAATGGTTAATAATAAAGATAATCATTATTATGATTTTATAAAAAAAATAAAAGTTGATTTTGAATAAAATATTGCAAAAATATATGAATATGTTAAAATATTCATATAGATGCAGGTATAGTTCAACGGTTAGAATGTGGCCTTGCCAAGGCTAAGATGCCGGTTCGATTCCGGTTACTTGCTCCAAGAGATAATGAGTCAAAACAATTGACT
>JAAZDL010000104.1 GCA_012512795.1 Mycoplasmatota bacterium | reverse complement strand
TCTGCTCTATGGTTAATGTTTACATGCTCATATTGATTATGTTTTAAAAAGAATTCAAAAAATTTTTCTTTGTTTTCTATTTCATCTTGCATATAGAAGTTTTCAAAGTCATCCTCAGTATATGATGTATTTAAGTGCTGATTTATTAAATAAAGAAAGCCACCGCTTGTTATTACATCATCCATATCAATCATTATTGTTTTTTTATTCATTAAACCTAGTCATCCTTTCAATTGCATTTAAAGTTTTTTTGTTTTTATTAACTAAATTAATAATTTCGTTAAATATTTCTTCTTTACTTTTAATATCATCAATAGATTTATATGTTTTTTCTTTTAAACAATCAATATAATCCCATTTTTTAAGCTTAGCTATTTTAACATAAGCTTTTTCTGCTCCTCTTAGATGGCTTTCACTATTTTCATTGCCGTCTCCACTTTTTCTTGTTTTTCTCATATCTCTAGTTGCTTCAAATGGCATATGTAAAAACACAACTAAATCAGGTTTAGGAAGTTCGCATAATTCAAATTCTAAAGTTTCTATAACTTTTAGTATTTTCATAGCATCTTTGTCATTTTTAGCTTTTCCTACTTGATGTCCCATATTAGAAGTAGTATATCTATCTAATATAATTATATCGTTAGAATATATTTCTTTTTCTATTTCTTTTAATAAGTTATATCTCCTATCTGCGGCAAAATATAATATACTTACAATAGGGTCAACATTTGCTGATGTTTCTTGAAAATACGTTTTGCATATTTCTTCTTTTCCTAGATAAGGACCGCCTAATATTTTACCTGTTGGAGAATCATAAATTGGAAATGAATACCTTTTTACTTTCATATTTTTTTCTTTGTAATAATTAAATAAGTTTAAACTTTGTGTTTCTTTTCCGCTACCATCTGTGCCTTCAATAACAATTATTTTTGCTCTTTGCATATTTCCTCCAAAAAAAAGTAACATGATAATATCATGTTAGAAAAAAACTTTCTCGAACATTAATATTACCTCTATTTACATTTTAGCATATTTAAATAATATTAAAAGAATAATTTTGTTTTTTTATATCATTTTACATGATAGAATATAAATGGAAGTGATTAACATGAACAAACAAAAAACTATTGTATTTAAAATCAGTGATAATATAAGACCACAAATGGTTGAATATTATGATTTGCTAAGAAAAGATAAGAATCCTCCTTACTCTGTTTTCCAAGCAGAAGAAGGCGGGACAGTAATTACTTTATATGAAAGTGGAAAAGTAATGTTTCAAGGTATTAGTGCTGATGTTGATGCTAATATGTGGAAAGACTTAGAAAAACATATAAACAATAGAGATATCAATATAGAATCTAAAGAAAAAGAAAAAGTAGAAGATGATAAAAGTTATTACTATTATGATGCAATAGGAAGCGATGAAGTTGGAACAGGAGATTATTTTGGACCTATTATAGTAACAGCTACCTTAGTTAATAAAAATACTAGAAAACTACTAGAAGATTTAAAAATTATGGATTCTAAAAAAATGACTGATGAAAAAATAATGAGATGTGCTCCAATAATTATGAAAAAAATTCCTTATGTAACTTTTCTTTTATCTAATAAAAAATATAATGAACTTTCTTCTAAAGGTTTTAATATGAATAAAATTAAAGCTGTTTTACATAACAAAGTATTATATGAATTATCTAATAAAGGATTACCTTATCATAAAATAATTGTAGATCAATTCACTACTCCAAGAAGTTATTTTTCTTATTTAAAACAAGAAAATATAAACGAGAAAGTAACTAAAATAACTTTTTTAACTAAAGGAGAAAGTAAACATTTATCAGTAGCTGCAGCTTCTGTTATAAGTAGATTTATATTTTTAGAAGAAATAAGTAAACTTAGCGATAAATATAAAATGAACATTTTAAAAGGTGCTTCAGATAAAGTTGATAATGTTGCTAGACAGATAGTAGAAAAATACGGAGAAAAAGAATTAAACAATATTGTTAAACTAAACTTTAAAAATACTAATAAAATTTTAGAAAAATAAAAACATATCTATTGGATATGTTTTATTTCTTTTTTGATAACCCTAACTTTAGAATTCTATTTTCTATTTCCTTACTCTTCTCTTTTTTTGAATTTAATACTATATCTCCAGCAGGAATATAAGTTATTCCTCTTATTTCATAAGTTAATATATCATTTTTTTGAGAAAGATAGTCATCAATATTTATTTGGTTTTTTAATATTAAATCTGTTAATTCGTCAAGTGGAGGAAGGCTCTGTGGAATATAGTGGCCTTTTAATTTCTGTAAAGCTTTCTGAACAATTTTGATTGTCTCTTTATTTCTTTTTAACTCTTGTAAAGTTTCATTAGATTCTTCATTTAATTCACTAGTTATTTCAGCTACTCTATAGTAATCATATTTTAAAAAAGCTTCTATATTAGAACGCAAATTTAATAACTTAATTAAATAAGCTTTTTGGAAAGTGTTTCTTCTTATTTCTGATGCTACTTCTGTTTTACAAACAAGATACTTTAAATAAAAGTTAAATATTTCATGAAGATGTTTCTCATCATTTATAAAATCTTCAATAGTTTTATCTTCTAAGTCTCTTTCTTTAAATAAGAATTCCATAACATCTAATAATATTTTTTCAAAATCTTCTGATGACAATTCTTTAGATTGTTTTTTATAATTATTCATAATTACATCTCACTTTTCTTTTTAATTTCATCTAATATATTTATTGCTTGAATTGGAGTTACATCATGAGGATTAATTGTTTTTATATACTCTCTTAATTTATCAACATTACTATTAAGAGGTAATTCGTATTGTTTTACTTTTTTATTTTTTGAATCATCTTTTTCAAATTCCTCAAGTAATTCATTAGCTCTTATTATAACAGTTTCTGGTAAAAATGCTAGTTTAGCAACATTTATACCGTAACTTTTATCTATTGAGCCTTCCATAACTTTATGTAAGAAAGTAATATCTCCATCAGTTTCATCTATTGAAACATGTACATTCCTAATTCCAGGTAAACTGCTTTCCATATGAGTTAGTTCATGATAATGTGTAGAAAAAAGTGTTTTGCACTTACTTACAGTAGCAATATATTCTATTATAGCTCCTGCTAAACTCATACCATCATATGTACTGGTTCCTCTTCCGAGTTCATCAAATAAGATTAGACTATTATTTGTTGCATTTCTAAGAGCTCTAGCAGATTCTTTCATTTCTACCATAAAAGTACTTTCTCCACCTACTAAATCATCTGATGCTCCTATTCTAGTAAATATTTTATCAAATATAGGAAGATTACTTTTTTTAGCAGGTACAAAAGAACCAATTTGATTAAGTATAACAATTATACCAAGTTCTCTCATATAAGTTGATTTACCACTCATATTAGGCCCAGTAATGATAAGAATATTAGTATTTTTATCCATAACTACATCATTATCTATGTATTCATTTTCAATAACACTCTCAACAACAGGATGTCTTCCACCTATTATTTCAACAATATTGTCTTGATTAATTGCTGATCTTACAAAGTTTTTTTCTTCAGCTATAGTAGCAAATGTCTGCATAACATCAAGATAAGCTATTTTATAAGACACTTTTTGTAATCCTGATATATATTTCTTAATTTCTTCTTTAATATTACAAAAAAGCTCATATTCTAAAGAATTAAGTTTCTCTTCTGCATTTAATATCATGTTTTCTTTAGTCTTTAATAATGGTGTTATATACCTCTCACAATTTGAAATAGTTTGTTTTCTATCATATTCAAACTCATCTTTAACTAAATGTACTTGCGACTTAGGAACTTCTATATAATAGCCAAACACTTTATTAAATCCTATTTTTAAACCTTTTATACCAGTTCTTTCTTTTTCATCAGTTTCAAATTTTGAAATAAATTCTTTTCCATTAGTTTTTATACTTCTTAGTTCATCTACATCTTCATCATATCCATCTTTTATTATACCCCCTTCTTTAATAGTTAAAGGAGTATCTTCTTTAATTGATGAGTCTAAAAGTTCATATATTTCATTAAAAGTTTCAAGTTTTTCGAGTTTCAAACTAACGAGTATTTTATTTATATCAGGAATAACTTTAATACTGT
>JAAZDL010000103.1 GCA_012512795.1 Mycoplasmatota bacterium | reverse complement strand
GATATTACTTCATATAAATATTTTAGTAATTTTAATCAAAAATATACTTTTGATACATTTATCGTAGGTGATTCTAACAAATTAGCATATGGAGCAGCATTAGCGGTAGCTAAAAACCCTGGAAATTTATATAATCCTTACTTTATTTATGCTAAAAGTGGTCTTGGTAAAACTCATTTAATGCATGCAATTGGAAATTATATAGTAGCACATTCTGACAAAAAAGTTCTTTATATAACTGCTGAACAGTTTATTAATGATTATAGAGCTATTATTAATGCTAAAAGTAAATATAATAACAATGTTACTTATTTAGAAGCTTTTAGAGAAAAATATAGAAATGTAGATGTTTTAATGATAGATGACATACAATTTTTAGAAAACGCAACTAAATCTCAAATTGAATTTACAAATACATTTAATTCTCTTCATGATAATGAAAAACAAATTATTATTGCTTCTGATACTTCAATAAATGATTTAGAATATTTAGAGGAAAGATTAAAAACAAGATTTAGATGGGGTCTAACAGAATCTATAAATCCACCTGAAGTTGAGTTAAAGAAAAATATTATTAGAAATAAAATAATGATTAATGATTATGATTTAGATATAAATGATAGTGTTATTGATTATATAGCTAACAATTGTGGAAGTGATATTAGAAATTTAGAAGGTGCTGTTATTAGAATAGTTGCTTACAAAGCTGCATTTAACATTCCTGAAGTTACACTTAAAATTGCACAAGATGCACTACACGAATTTACTAACCAAACTGTTTACAGAACAAACTCTGTATCAAAAATAATAGATATTGTAGCAAAATATTTCAATTTAGATTCTTCAATGTTAAAAGGGAAAATGAAAAAGAAAAATATTACTGATGCAAGAGCAATTGCTATGTATTTAAGTAGAAATATGACTGAAGAAAGTTTACAAAGAATTGGACTTGAATTTGGTGGTAGGGATCATTCAACAGTAATATATTCCCATGAAAAGATATCTAATGAATTAAAAACAAATGCAAAATTGCAAGAGGAAATAAGAATATTAAAAGAAAAAATATGTGAGTAATTATATGTTATAAACAATATAACTACTATAAAATAATTAATTTTCTTAATATATATCATTAAATAAATTAGTTATCAACAATATTAACAGTCTATAATAGTATTAATAATATATAAAGGAGGTAATATTATGAAAATGTTAATTGAAAAAAATGTTTTAATGGAAGGATTAAATTATGTTAGTAAAGCTTTGTCTACTAGAAATATAATTCCTATTCTAAACGGTATTAAATTTGATTTAAAGAAAGAAGGGCTTGCATTAACAGCAACAGATAATGACATTACTATTCAATCTTTTATTTCAAAAGAGAAAATAAAAAATATTGAAGAAATAGGATGTATTATAATATATGGTAAATCACTATTAGAAATAATAAGAAAATTACCTAATACAGATATATATGTAGAAAACTTTGAAAACAAGGAAGTTTCTTTTAAAACTGAAAATGCAAATTATAATTTTAATTGTTTTATGCAAGAAGATTTTCCAAATGTTAAATTTGAAGAAGTTAAAAAACCTATTATTTTATCTAGTTTAAGATTCAAAGAAATTATTAATCAAACATCTTTTGCTTGTTCACTTCAAGAAAGTAGACCATTATTAACAGGTGTAAATATAAAACTTATAGGAAATATTTTTGAATGTGTAGCAACAGATTCTTATAGATTGTCAAAAGTCTCTATAATTTTAGATAAAGTTTTTGACGAAAGTATTAATATAGTTATTCCTGCAAGAAATATTAATGAACTTGTAAAAACAATAGAATCAGATTCAGAATTAGAAATTCATATTTTTAGTAATAAAGTTATATTTAAACATGATAATCTTATATTTCAATCATCTTT
>JAAZDL010000102.1 GCA_012512795.1 Mycoplasmatota bacterium | reverse complement strand
TTCAACAGATAATAATACTAGCCAAAACTCAAGTGGTAATATTTTTATTGGAGATTCAAGAACAAATGGAATAAAACTTAATGTATCGCTCCCTTCTTCTGATAAAGTATATGCAAAAGATAATGCAAATAAAAGCGACTTTTTAAATCATGCATCAGAAGTAAAATCATTTCTAAACTCTTCTCCTAATCAAAAATATAATATAGTTTTAAATTATGGCGTTAACGATTTGCATTCAGATTATTGTACTTTATATAAAGACTTTATTAATAGTATAGACTCAAAACATAATATATATGTAGTATCTGTAAATCCAGTTAATGATAATATATCAATATATGCTAAAAACTCGAATATTGTTTCTTTTAATCAAAAAATTAAAACTTGCATGTCTTCAATTAGTAATGTGTCATACTGTGATGTGTATAATAAAGCTGATACAAATACATGGAACAGTACTTATATATCAACTGACGGTATACATTATACTAAAGAAGGGTATAAGTTTATTCATTCAAGTATTGTATCTTGTATAAAGTAGGTGGAATTTTGATAAATATTGTATTATATGAACCTGAAATACCAGAAAATACAGGTAATATTATGAGAACTTGTGTTGCAACAAATGCTAAATTGCATTTAATAAAACCACTGGGTTTTAGTTTGGATGAAAAGTATATTAAAAGAGCTGGTGTAAATTATATTGATAAATGTATATATGAATTGTATGAAAATATTGATGATTTTTTTAATAAGAATAGTGGTGAATTTTATTTTTTAACTAGATACGGTCATAAACCTCATTCTACTTTTAATTATAGTGATATTAATAAAAATTATTACTTTTTCTTTGGAAAAGAGTCAACAGGAATACCAACAGTTATATTAAAACCATATATCGACAGATGTATGAGAATGCCTATGACTGACAAAGTAAGAGCTTTAAACTTATCTAATACAGTAGCTATAATGGTTTATGAAGTGTTAAGACAACAAAATTATAATAGTTTACTTTTAGATGAACCACATAAAGGAAAAAAATATATAGAGGAGAGTTAGTATGGCCATAACAAAAACAAATTTTATTGAATATTCGAGATGTCCAAGGTATAGTGCTTTAGAACAAATAAGACAAGATAAAATAGAATCTAAAATGACATTAGAAGAATATAAAAAAGAAGAAGAAAATAATGAAATTAAAGAACTGTTAACATCTATGTTTAAAGAAAGTGGTGAAGAAACTGAGGATATAGATTTAACAGTCAAAGAAGATATTCAACTTCAAGCGATGATGAACTATTATAAAGAAGTTGAAATAGAAACAGCTAGATTAGCTAAAAAGTTGTTTAAAGGAAAGTTTGTTTATAGTGAAAATACATATAATCAAGAGTCTTTTGATTTTGTTCAAAATGGTATAAGATATTTGTGTTATACAGATATTTATAATGAAAATGATGATGAAATAAATATTATAGAAGTAAAAGCAACAACAAGCAGGAAATTTAGTGATAATTTAAAATATTTTGAAGATATAAAAGGCGAGAAATACCCTCTGTTTACAAAAGTAGATGGAATTTTTAAACTTAATAATCCAGTTAATAATAACGAAAAGTTAATTAAAAAATATAACGAAAAAATGCAAAAGCTTTTTGATAGATATGGAGATATAGGTAAAAATATTTTTGACTTATCTATTCAAAGATTTATAATAGATAATGATCTAAAAAACCAAAATAATAAGAAAAAAGTAAATTATTATTTAGCTGTACTCAACCATAAGTACGTTTATGATGGTTATAGAAAAGATAATAAAAGAATTTACAACACTGTTGATGGTGAAGATATTGTTGTTTTTTATGATATGAATAAAATTACAGAAATGTATCAAGATAAAATCAAAGTAATTGCATCTTCTTTGGAAGAGTATATTTATAATCAAAATAGTAATCCTTGTAATGTTGGGGTTTATTGTTTGCTTAAAGAAACAACTGAATGTAAATATAAAAATATTTGTTTTAAAAGTGTTCCTACTAGTAACGCAAGTTATCAATATATAGGTTTTAGAGATAATACAGGTTTTACTGAAAATAAATATAATAAGTATGATCTGATAAATAGTGGTTATTATAAACTTGATGATATACCATATGATTGGATCAAAGATAAACCTAATATGGTTATACAAAGAGATTGTTATGATGAAAATAAAATATATGTTGATAAAGAAAAAATAAAAGCAGGTTTAAAATCTATTGAGTATCCTATTTATCACTTAGATTTTGAAAGTCTACCATGCCCGATGCCAAGATTTAGAGGTGAAAAACCTTATTCTCAATCTTGTTTTGAATTTTCTCTTCATATTGAGCATTCTCCTGGTGAGTGTGACTTTGATAAAGACAATTATGTTTTTCTTGCTGATACTTTCAACGACGAAAGAGAAGAGATGGTAAAGCAACTAGTTGAGAGAATAGATATTACAAAGGGAACTATGTTAGCTCAAAATGTGTCTTTTGAAAGAACAAGATTAAAAGAACTTGCTGAGTTATTTCCAGAATATAAAAAACATTTATTAAAGATAGTAGAAAATTCAACTGATTTATTATATTTAATAAAAAACAATGAAAAACTATATAATGAATTAGGTTTTGATAAAGAAAGAAGTAAAAAAATTAATTATTATCACAAATATTTATCTGGTAGCTATTCTATAAAGAAAACATTACCGGTTTTATCTAATTTAAGTTATGACTTACTAGAAGTTAAAAACGGTACAGAAGCTTTAGTTACTTATTTAAAATATGAAACATTTAGTCAATCTGATTTAGAAAGAATGAAAAAATCGCTAGTTTCATATTGTAAACAAGATACTTGGGCTATGGTAGTTATTTTAGATGCTTTACGAAAACTTGTTAACTAAAATAATTATCTCGTCAAATCACTGTAAAATTTAATGTATATTTGTTGTATACTTTTGCGTTCTACTATATATTAATAATAAGGAGATGGTGAAAGTGGTATATCCTTCAATAGATAAGTTGCTAAATATAGTTGACTCTAAATATAAGCTAGTTCATATTGTAGCTGATAGAGCAAAAGTAATGAAAGAACATAAGCATTATCAAGTAAGTGAAGAAGAATATGTATCTCAAAAAGAGATAGGTAGAGCATTAGAAGAAATAGAAAAAGGTTTAATTACTATAAAAGAAAATTAAACTTTTTTTTATTTAACCTTATTAAATATATTGCTATATGAAAAAAAATAATATATACTTATATTATAGAAAGTAGAGGAGAAAGATGAAAAAAAATGCGTTTACACTTGTAGAATTACTTGCAGTTATAGCAATCTTAGCTATACTAATTATAATAGCGCTACCAAACATATTAAAAATGTTTAATAATGCTAAGAAGAACTCTTTTGTTAGTGAGTCAAGGAGTGTTTACAAAACAGCTGAACAAAAATATATAACTGGAAATTCAGAGTATTATTGTTATTCAAACTTTCCTGATGAAGGATGTGAAGAACTAGATATGACAGGTAGAAAGAATATAGACTATTACATAATGTTTAATGAAGAAGGAAAAATTGATGTATTCTATATGAGAGATGATAATTACTGTATCATGCTAGATTACGAAGATTATGATGAATTTGGTGTTGAAGATCTTACTTCCGATAGAGTGTTTGATGAAAACTGTGGGCACGGGCAACCAGAGTAAAAATTGTTTTTTATTAGATTATAAAACGAATATTTTTTAAATAATATTCGTTTTACACTAATTGTATATAAAAATCTTGATTATAAAACAATACTACTATATAATTATATTAAAATAAAGGAGAAAATATATGAAGAAAAATGCATTTACACTTGTAGAATTACTTGCAGTTATAGCAATTTTAGCTATACTAATCATAATAGCACTACCAAACATACTAAAAATGTTTAATAATGCTAAGAAGAACTCATTTGTTAGTGAAGCAAGGAGCGTTTACAAAACAGCTGAGCAAAAATTTGTTACTGGTGAAGGAGGAGAAGTTTGTTTTTCAAGCGATCCTAATGATGATTGGTGTGAAGAATTAGATATGTCAGGAAGAAAAAACTTTGATTATTATGTACAATTTAATGAATCAGGAGAAATAGAGTCAATACATATGTATGATGGAAATTATTGTATTTCTGCAGATGTATATCATGACAATTTAGATTCTGATTATGTTGAGATAGATTATCTTACATCTGAAATAACTGAAGAAGGTTATGATTGTAGACCCTGCGGTCTTGGAGGGGAGTGTTAATAACATAAAAATAATCAAATTAAATTTATGAAAGAAGGAAATATGAAAAAAGCGAATGGTTTTACATTAGTTGAGTTACTTGCAGTTATAGCAATTTTAGCTATACTAATTA
>JAAZDL010000101.1 GCA_012512795.1 Mycoplasmatota bacterium | reverse complement strand
GGTCTTGTTTCTTTTTCCCATCTTACAACACTACACCACTGGTTATATAACTTTGGTAAATCTCTATATGTCTTAACAGATTTACTGTAATAATCGCAAAACAAAGATTCACTAGTTGGCCTAAAAGCTAATCTTTCATCAAGTTTAGAGTTTCCTCCTTCAGTAATCCATGCAACTTCTGGAGCAAAACCTTTAACTAGTTCTCCTTCTTTTTTTAATAGATCTTCTGGAATAAAAACAGGCATGTAAACATTAGAGTGCCCACTTTCCTTAAACATACTATCTAAAACATTTTGCATACGTTCCCATATAGCATAACCATTAGGTTCTAATATAACACATCCTTTAACGCTTGAATAGTCAGCAAGTTTTGCTGCTTTTACAACATCTGTGTACCATTTAGCAAAATCTACATTTCTTTGAGTTATCTTTTCGTTTTTCATATTTTCCTCCTATAAAAAAAGAACGGTAACAAGGAGTCATTATATGACGGTACCATCCTTCTATTTAACTTATATTGTTAACGGAATTACCCGGATATACTTATCTAATCATATAAGAAGATAGGAACTAATGAACATTATTATCTAGTTTACACTATCCTAGACTCACTTAAATAATTTATTTCATTAATATTTCTTCAGATTTATAAACAAATTTTAGCATAATTAATAATCAGTGTCAATATCAAAAGTATTTTCGTTTGCTTGTTCTATATTAGTTATATTTATAGCAGCTGCTCCATCACTTATTATATTAAAACAAGTTTCTAGTTCATTTTCATTCATTGTATACTTAATATCATCATTAAAATAATCAACTATTTTTAATTCCTGCAAGTTTTTATCATAATTAGTAATGCAAACATTTAAAGATTCTTCTTCAAATTTATTATAATATATTAACACTTCTATTGATTGACAATTATCGTAGCAAGAAGAACTATAAGATAAATAATTTATTTTTTCATTTATTACTTTAAAGTTAATGCCATTAATAGAATGATTAACATCAGGAACACCTTCGTATCTATAATAAAATAATTCATCAAACCAATTCTTATTATTATTTTTTACTTTTTTTAAACTATCAAAAGAAACACTATGAACATTTACACTTGAAATATATTTTCTTTCTTTATTATATAGTTCAATAAACTTTTCCATATCTACTTTATATCCGTCTTCTACGTACAATTCTAGTTCACCATAATAACTATTCTTATAGTATATTTTATTTGTATTAATATTCTCTCTAGAGAGTATGGAATTTAAATTTGCATTAGCCTTTTCAATCTCAGATAATTTAAAATTATAATAATTGTATGAAAAGCATGGTATCAACAACATAACTCCGATTATAGATAAAACATTTTTAATTTCTTTATTTTGTTCTAAAAAAGGTTCTTCATAAATAAGTTTTTTTGTTTTTTCATCTTTTTGTTTATCTTTATTTAATTCTTTATACGTAACAAATCCAATTAATAATAAACCACTTATTAATAAATATACAAATATAGGAACTCTTGACCAATATTCAAATAATTGAATAATTATATTAGCAATGGTAACACCTATACCAATGTAGAATAACGAATTAAACTTTTCATATTTAAATCCAATAAACATCATCACAATAGCTAAAATACCAGTAAATAAACCTATTAATATATCAAGTTTAAATATATAACTCATAAATATAAATGATAACAAAATAATCTCTAATATAAATTTAGTTTTATTTTTACTTACAAATAACATTTTAGTAAATATAAAACATAAGAGCATCGCAGGTAATCTAGTCATTATTAAATATATGTTACTATCAATAGTAAGTTCTTTCATTACTAATAAGAAAGGAACATAAGAAGCAATTAATAACATCGAAGATAGTTTTTTATCTGTTTTAGAGAAATAAGAAAGTACAAGAAATATTATGAAAGATATAACGCTTCCATAAAAAATAAAGTTAATTTCATAAAAAATGTTAAACAATTGCATATATCCATAAATAATTAATATATATTTTAAAGCATAGTCATATTTACTTTCAGTATATTTTTGTGATAATATTTTGTATGTAATAACAAGAGCAACTATTATCAAATTAAATATAATACTATGATCTTTCATAAATATCGTACTTACTAGAGCAAGAGAACAAATTATAAAATAATAAAATACTTTACTTAAATTAAACTCATCATATATTTTTCTCTGTAAAAATGTTAATATTCCAAAAGATACTAAGAATATTTGAATAGTAGTATTAAAAGGCAACTCTAATGGATTTATAGTATAGTCATAATAATAAACCGCTGAATTTATAAACGCTCCTACTGCTGCTAATTGAATAAAAACAGCAGACTTTTTGACTAAACTATCTTCATGCTTATGTAAGATATAAACTATAAAAGAAATCAATATTGCCAAAGACAACATAACATATAAATACATTTCATCTGCGAATAACATTGATAATGATAAGTAAATAAGCACTAAAGATGATATCATTCCACTATAAGATTCTTCCTTATTCTTAACTTTAGAAAAAACAAATAGAAGAGGCATCATTAAAGCAAATATAATTATTTCATAATAACTTATTATAGACTTAAATAGAATATAAACTGTACTAGAAACAATAAAGCTCAAGACAGCCGGGTATGCTACTTTATATGCTTTAATAAACTTATTATCATAGTATGCTTTATATAATAGTATAGCTAATATCGATATAGCAGTTAGTATATCCATTACTTGTAATTTATCCAAATAAACATAAGATGATACAAAAATTATTGTTAAGAAAATTATTAATATATTTAACACATTATCTAGTATTAAATCTTTTTTAGTTTTATTAAACCACATTAAGAACATAGTTATTAATGAAAATATAAAAACAACTTCAATTTCGTTAAGTTCAAAATGATTCAATATAGCATTTATACTTAATAAAGCTGAGAAATAAGATATATAAACTAAAGCAGGTTTATTATACTTGCGCTTAGAAACATACGATACAACAGTTATAGTAAACAAGACTATAGCGGACATTAAATTTTTTCCTTCTCCATTAAAAGAAAGATAATTTCCAAATGATTCAAAATACCCTATTGATATAACAAAACATACAATAAATATTTTAGATAACATATCATAAGTTATTTCTGATTTTTTAATAACAATTTTATTTTTAAAAAAGTATGATAAACTAGCAAACAATACGGATAATAATATCATAAACACAGGTTTTATTACATCAGGTATTATTGCCCAATTTGATGTAGAAAAAATAATACCAGATAAAACAACTAAACTTATACCTATTTTTAATAAAATATCTATTTTTTTTGCCTCAGGTGATATCTTTTCTTTTTCAACATTAACTTTATGTTGATGAGTTATAATATTAGAAGTATTTTTAGAATATTTAGATATATTTTCATGAGCAATAACAACAAGTATTGCAGTTACAAAATTAGTTATAAATGAAATTATACCTATTGCCATTAAACTTTTACGTTTTAAAAATAACTCCTCTTCACTTTTATTTTGGTATACTAATAAAATAATGCCTAATATTATATTTATTAATCCCAATATTGATAGTTCACCACTAGTAAATAATAATGAACCATATATAACACTTAGTATCCCACCTATTTTGAGTAATTTTCTATCTTTTTCCATAATTTAATTACCTACCTTAGATTAATTATATTATGTTAAACACTCTAAGTCAAACAAAAACACATATATAATGTGTTTTATTTAGTTGCTTTTTTTGGAGTTTCTTCAAGCTTAGTTTGGATTTCTTTAACTACTTTTAAAGCTTGTTTTCTAACTTCATCTGCTGATTTTTCAACAATTGGAGTTCCTTTTTCAATTGCATACTTATATAACTCTTCAGCTTTTTCTTTAATAGCTTTAGCTTGTTTTAAAGCTAGATCTTTTGCTTTTTCTTTATCTAGAGCAGATAGTTCAGCTTGTAATGTTTCAATTCTAAACATCATCTCATCTTTTACTTCATCTAGATCAACTTCTTGTAACTTAACTAATAGTTCATCTAATTTTTTCTTTAATACTTTTCTAGTATTAGAACCTGTATCTGGAGCAAACAATAATCCGATTCCTGCCCCTACGGCTAATCCTCCTAAGAATTTTCCAAATCCGCCTTTTTTACTCATCATCAACACTCTCCTTTTTTGTTTTTTTGTTTCCAAATATTTTTTTAACTTTTTTTGAAACAAAGTTAATTACAACATCACTAAACATTGAAACTCTATCATTTGTAAAATCAATAATATTAAATAACTTATCTAATGATTTTACTTTTGATTGTATATCATCAATAACATCATCTACCTTACTCATAGTTAATATTAGTTTAATACCTACTACTATAGCAACTACTAAAAGTACTATCAACAATAAGTAAATTACAACTGGAAGTGTTTCATTTAAAATATCTACCATTAATCCTCCTTATCATCATACATTGAGTCTATTAGATTAAATAAATCATGCTCTAATGTACTGTCAGTCATTGTTTTATTTTCTAATTCTTCTTCATCTTCGCAAAACATTTCATCTTTTGCTTTTTCTTCTAATTCACCAATAGAAATAGTTGAGTTTTCAATTTTTCCAATTAAATCTTCTATCTTACTAGTCTTATCATCTAGTTCTTTAATTGAAGCATCAATATCATTTACACTTTCACTTATTGTTTCAGCTGTTATTTTATTCATCGAATTTAATGTATCTTCTAATTCATCTTCTAAAGTTCCATACGCTTTTCTTCTAACTGAATCATAAGTCATTGTTCCACTAGGTCTTTCTTCTTTTTTTATAGGTCTTGAAACCACCTCTTCTTTTACATAATTTTTATCTAGTATTCCGTATATCGGTGATATTACTGGACTAGGTTTAAAAACTCTAGGAGGTTCAACCGGCTGCGTTTGTTGAATTGAAGATTTAGGAGTTTTATCTAAATCAAGAACATTTCTTCTAGGTGGAAGTTCTTCTTCATCATCAAACTCTGTAAAATTAAATGTTCTTTCAGTTCTAAATAATTCTCTTTCACTAAATG
>JAAZDL010000100.1 GCA_012512795.1 Mycoplasmatota bacterium | reverse complement strand
TAGCAAGCATCTTTAAATTTTCAAATCCGCTAAATTCAGGAATAAACGTAGGATTTTCAATTATAGCCCTAACACTTTTAGGAAACGATCTTGTTAAATTAAAATCTTCTCCCTTACATATTATACTTCCTGAAGTTGGTACGTATACACCAGCAAGCATCTTTAAAAAGACAGTTTTCCCTGAACCGTTTTTTCCAATAAGACCATATATCTTACCTCTGTCAAACTCAATATTGATATCATCTAGAATAATAACATCCTTGAACTTCTTTGTAAGATTTTTAACTACTATTTCCATAAATTCCTCCTTATTTATTTTGTTCTAGTTTTATAATAAATTTTTCTTTATTCTTATAAGATATTAGCATAATTATAAATAGAATTAAACTATATAAAAGTAATACTAACAAAAATATATAGTTTCTATCACTTAAGTCTACTACATCTAAAATATTTACATATTGAGGTACCTTCATCTTAAATGTTTTAAATAAAATTAAATAATCTAGTACACCCTCATTAAATATTTCAATCCCAAGAAAAGTTAAATAGCCGACAATGGAAGCTAACACTACATTTGAGAACTTCTTAACATATATTAACCCTAGACTAATATGAATAGAGTTTTGCAAAATAATATTTGAAAAGAAAAACATAAGATATAAAATTGGTCTCTTACTTACTAATTCATAACCTATATCAACAGTGAGTTGATAATTAAAGTGCCCTGACATAAACAAACATATTATAAAAACATATAAGTACATAATAGGATATATTAGCACATATTTATAAGTTCTTTTAAAAACACTTTTCAAATAGTCTTCATATTTGCCTCTTTGTAAATACATTTTAGGATAAAGACTTTTATATTCTTTTGAAATAGATAAAATACTTATAAATATTAGAAATATTGGATATATCACTTGAATCGTAGAAAATTCAGTTGTTGTAACTACTGTATGAAAAGCAGTTATTACATCTGGCACAAAGACAACATAAGTATCTGTTACATGCTTAACTATTGGACAAGTTTCTGCAATTTGTATTTCTCCTCTTTCGCACATACCTTTTGCTTTTTCAAAAAAATTAATTTTTAAGGCTGCCTGACCATTCCAATATTCAAAAGTTCTATATGTAGCGATATAAAACAGCGCTATTATAACTAATATAAATAATACATTTCTTTTAATTATTTTAATCATATTTTTCTCCTTAAATAAATTGGCCTTAGAAAACAATTTATTTTTTTATTTTATTAATAAGTCCAAACGCCTGAGTGGGTCGCACTCCATAACGAAGAATTTTTTCTGCTAAGTTTTACTTTATATTTTCCTTCGAAAATACTACCGCCAGATGAATTAAAACTTTTTTCTTCATTTGTTCCGAGAGTAATTGTTTCTATATTTATTACATTTCCTGAAGAATCTACACTACAAATAGTAGCTTTCATATCAATATACTTTCCATCAAAATTATCTACAGTTCCACCGCTATAATATTTTTGTGGATCTGCCGTAGATGTTCTAGTTCTAGTAGGAGATAAGTAGTAATTATTACTACTCGAAGGCAATGTAATGCTCATAAATGCAAGTGATCCTGAGATAGCAGATGCATTTAAACAAGAGAAAAGTATACACGCTATTAATGTTCCTAATAACAGATTGAAATATTTTTTCATTTCACACCTATTTTCATTGTTCTAAGGCCAAATACATTTTAACAAAAACATTTAGTAAAAGGTCTACTTTGTCATAAAATAGCTATATTTTGTCATAATCTCATTAAATATATCTTTTTATTGTATTTATTATATCACCTTTTTTATTTATATAAAAGTAATTCTATACTTTACATTTTATCTTTCTTTAATCTATCTTTTACTTATAAGGTCATTAGTAGTTTCAACTGCTTCTTCAAATGTAGTATCGGTCAAAAATTGATACTTATTTTTATCAGCTTCCCAATTATTTTTATTATCCTCTATAAAATTATTTTGAAATAAAGGCCCATACAAATCATAATCTCTTAAAAACTCATCTTGTTTTATTTTCTTTTTAAGTATTTTCATTACTTTCTTTTCATCTATCACAGCAGAACCTAAAATTGTATGAATATCAAAAAAATCTTTAAATCTTCTAAAATCTCTAGATAATACATTTGAAAGTTTTAAATGCAATAAAACAACATAAAGTTTACTTGCTAAATGTTCTTCAATTGATGTTGCTATAGTTTTAAATTCTTTATCTTCTGAAAATAAAACAGGCATAGTAGCATCAGAATAGTATGGCATTTCTTCTCTCTTTAAATCAACAGATATTCTTCCTGTTTTACCATCAAAATCACAAAGTATTTTATAGTTTAATGTTGCATTTGTTGTTGTAAAATTATTAAGTATTCTAAATTTTACTAACCCATCACTTTTAAGTACTTCATCAATATGCTCTTTAGCATCTTGTATTTTACCAAATGTAATAATATCTATATCAGTAAGAGGTCTTTCTATTTTTCCTAGCCTCGCAAACTGCGAAAAGCTTCCCTTAAGTACAAGTTTCATTTTTTCTTTAGAATATAGTTTTTCTAAAAAAACTCTATTAAAATAATAGTTATAACCGCAATTAGAACTAATATTATAATTTTTAATTTCTCTTTGAATATATCCTTTTAAT
>JAAZDL010000099.1 GCA_012512795.1 Mycoplasmatota bacterium | reverse complement strand
TTCTATTTTGGTAATAGCAGTATTGGTAAATATATTAGCTTTTACAGTTAATTTCTTTTCAAGTTTTCCATTTCCTAATACTTTAATTCCATTTAATTCTTTTTTTACTAATCCTGTTTCTTTTAATAGTTCTGGAGTTATAACATCTCCGTCTTTAAATCTATTTAAATCATCAACATTAATAATTGCATATTTTCTTTCAAATCTTTTGTTGTTAAATCCTCTTCTTGGTACTCTTTTGAATAGTGGAGTTTGACCACCTTCAAACCAAGCTTTTAAGCTTACACCGCTTCTAGCTTTTTGACCTTTTTCTCCACGACCAGATGTTTTACCTAATCCACTTCCAGGTCCACGCCCTACAATTTTACGTCTGTGAGTAGCTCCTTCAATTTTATTTAATTCATGTAATTTCATTATTTCAAGACCTCCTCAACTGTTTTTCCACGAAGAGCAGCTATATGAGCAACATTTCTTTGTGACTCTAATGCCTTTATAGTTGCTTTAGCAGTGTTAATTTGAGTGTTACTTCCAAGAGACTTAGACACAACATCTTTAACACCAGCAAGTTCAAGAACGATTCTTGATGCTCCACCAGCAATTATTCCTCTTCCTTCTTTAGCAGGTCTAACTAATACTTTAGCAGCTCCACAAACACCTATTACTTCATGAGAAATTGTTCTTCCGTCAACTAAGTCAACATGAACTATATTTTTCTCAGCTTCTTTAATTGCTTTACTTACTGCAACAGGTATCTCTTTACTCTTACCAGTACCAATTCCAACTTTTCCTTTTCTATCGCCAACAGCAACAGTAGCGGAAAATCTAAAATTTCTCCCACCTTTAGTAACTTTTGTAACTTTTCCAAGAGAAATTATTTTATCTTCATATAACTTCTTTGATTCGCGTTCAGTTCTTTTATTACCGTTCATATTTTCCTCCCTAGAATTCTAATCCATTTTCACGAGCAGCTTCAGCTAAAGCTTTAACTCTCCCGTGATATAGATATCCACCTCTATCAAAAACAACAGTTTTGATTTTAGCCTTTTTTGCTTTTTCAGCAATATCTTTTCCAACAGCTGATGCTATTTCAAGATTATTACCTTTAAGTTTTAATTCTAAAGAAGAAGAGCTTACAAGAGTAGTCTTAGTATTATCATTAATAATTTGTGCATAAATACTTAAATTACTTCTGAAAACACAAAGTCTAGGAGTTTCATTAGAGCCTGAAATATTCTTTCTTATTTTCTTATGTCTTTTGATTCTCATATCATTTTTAGATTCTTTTTTTATCATATTTACCTCCTATGCAGCTTTCTTTCCTTCTTTACGACGGATACGTTCTTCTTTAAACTTAATACCTTTTCCTTTGTATGGTTCAGGTTTTCTTACTTTTCTAATATTAGCAGCAAACTCAGATACAGCTTGCTTATCAAATCCGCTTATAGTTAGTTCAGTTACAGACTTCTCAGGCATTGTAACTTTAATTCCCGCAGGAATATCAAGTTCTACTGTATGAGAATATCCAGCATGAATAACAACTTTATTACCTTGTAATTGGAATTTATATCCAACTCCATTAGTTTCAAGTTCACGAGAATAACCTTCACTTACACCAATTAACATATTACTAATAACTGAGTTAGTAGTACCATGTAATTGTTTTGAAACTTTTAATTCATTTTTTCTTGTTACAGAAATTTTCCCGTCTTCAACCTTAACATCTACATTATCTTTTTTAAATAAAAATTCTAATGTTCCTTTAGGTCCTGTAGTGATTACTTTGTTTCCTTCAATTTTTACTTCTACACCATCAGGTATAGTTAGTATTCTATTTCCTATTCTACTCATAATCCACCTACCATATATAAGCC